>DUVG01000129.1 GCA_012841175.1 Clostridium sp. | reverse complement strand
GGATTTAGATACTGCTGACCCTTTAGATGAAGGTGTAAAGTTGTGGTGGAAAAACAAAGCAAAAGAGATATATGACTTTATTCCTGATTTTGGAGGGTTTTTAGTAAAAGCTGATTCAGAGTTTAGGCCAGGTCCCTTTACATATGGAAGAAATCATGCAGATGGTGCTAATATGCTTGCAGAAGCGTTAGAACCATTTGGTGGGATTGTTATATGGAGATGTTTTGTGTACAACTGTCTTCAAGATTGGAGAGATAGAAAGACAGATAGAGCAAAAGCGGCTTATGATAATTTTAAACCTTTAGATGGTTTATTTCATGATAACGTGGTTTTGCAAATTAAAAACGGTCCCATGGATTTTCAGGTTAGAGAGCCTGTATCTCCACTTATTGGTGGGCTAGAAAAGACAAATCACGTTGTTGAATTTCAAATAACTCAGGAATATACAGGGCAGCAGATACACCTGTGTTATCTTGTACCAATGTGGAAAGAAATACTTGACTTTGATACGAGAATAGGTGGAGAAAGCGTAACTGTTAAAGAAATAGTAAATGGTTCTTTTTATAAAAACAAGTACAGTGGGATGGTGGCTGTTGTCAATATAGGCAATGATGAAAATTGGACTGGACACCAATTGGCACAGGCAAATTTTTATGGATTTGGGCGACTTGCATGGAATCCACATTTAACATCGGATAGCATAACTGATGAATGGGTTAAAATGACTTTTTCAAATGAAAAGGAGATAGTTGATGCTATATCCCATATGCTGCTTATCTCTTGGAGTATTTATGAAAAATATACTACTCCTTTAGGAATAGGATGGATGGTAAACCCAGGACATCACTATGGACCTAATGTAGATGGATATGAATACGACAAATGGGGAACTTATCACAGGGCAGATATTAATGGAATTGGCGTAGATCGTACAGTGAAATCCGGAACAGGATATACAGGCCAATACAGTAAAGAAGTTAAAGAACTTTATGAAGATATAAATACATGCCCTGAGGAGTTGCTTCTTTTCTTCCATCATGTACCCTATAGCCGTAAATTAAAGTCTGGAGTGACCTTGATTCAGCACATTTATAATACTCATTTTGAAGGTGTAGAACAGGTTGAAGAAGATCTTATTAAAAAGTGGTGCAATCTAAAGGGTAAGGTAGAAGAAGAATCATTTAATCATGTATTAGAAAGACTTAATATGCAGCTTGAACATTCAAAGGAATGGCGAGATGTGATTAATACATATTTTTACAGGAAAACAGGAATAAATGATCAATTGAATAGAAAAATTCACTAAAAGCATACTAATTATAAAGCATTTTGAAGCAAAATAATAAATATAAAAATTATTTAGGAGGTAGCAATGCAAAATCAGGTACCTGATTATAAAAATAAAGAGCTTAGTTTTGAAGAAAGAGCAAAAGATTTGGTTTCAAGAATGACTCTTGAAGAAAAGGTAACACAAATGCTACATAGCGCACCTGCCATACCGAGACTTGGAATTAAAGCCTATAACTGGTGGAATGAAGCCCTTCATGGGGTTGCAAGAGCAGGAACTGCAACAATGTTTCCACAGGCTATTGGTATGGCTGCAACTTTTGATGAAGATTTAATATATAAAGTTGCAGATGTGATTTCAACTGAGGGAAGAGCTAAGTTTCATGAATCTCAGAAAAAAGAGGATTATGGAATATACAAAGGTTTGACCTTTTGGTCTCCTAATGTAAATATTTTTAGAGACCCTAGATGGGGAAGAGGCCATGAAACATATGGAGAGGATCCCTATTTAGCAGGCAGGCTGGGAGTGGCTTTTATTAAAGGAATACAGGGAGATGATGAAAAATACTTAAAGGCTGCTGCTTGTGCAAAACATTTTGCTGTGCACAGCGGACCTGAGTTAGAAAGGCATGAGTTTAATGCCATTGCATCAGAAAAGGATATGCGGGAGACATATCTTCCTGCATTTAAAGTCTGCGTAGAAGAGGGAAAAGTTGAATCTGTCATGGGAGCATATAACAGAACAAATGATGAGCCCT
>DUVG01000128.1 GCA_012841175.1 Clostridium sp. | reverse complement strand
ATAGAGAGTTTTAATAAAAACATAAAATTTATATAATGTTTCACGTGAAACATTATATAAATTTTATGTTTTTATTAAAACTCTCTATTTTCACTTTAAAGAAATTTTAGTTTGTTTATATATATTAATATTAACCAATCTCTTAAAATTAAATACAGGCAAAATTAGCGCGTCCTATTTTATGTCTTTTTTGCTAATAATTTCAATTAATCTATTTAATTCTTCATTTGAATAATATTCTATCAATATTTTTCCTTTCTTATTTTTGTTAATTATTTTTACTTTTGTACCTAATATATTTTGTAAATCTTCTTCCACTTTTTCAAATTCATATAAATTCTCTTTTTCCACAACTTTTTTTTCTTTATTTTTGTTTTTAATACTTTTAACTAGTTTTTCTGTTTCTCTTACACTCATATCTTTTTCAATTATTTCTTTACATATACTTTCTTGTTCTTCTATATTATCTAAAGATAATATAGCTCTTGCATGGCCACTTGTTATTTGCCCACTTATTAAAAAACTTTTAATATTTTCATTTAATGATAATAATCTCAATGAGTTAGCTATAGCTGGCCTGCTCTTACCTATTGAATTTGAAATTTCCTCTTGAGTCATATTATGCTCAACTAATAATCTTTCATATGCTTCTGCTTCCTCAATTGGATTTAAATCTTCTCTTTGTATATTTTCAATTAATGCTATTTCCATCACCTGCTTATTTGAAAACTCCCTTACAATAGCAGGTATTTTTTTTAACCCTAATAGCCTTGCTGCTCTCCATCTTCTCTCACCAGCAACAATTCTATATAAATCTCCTTCTTTTTTAACTATAATAGGCTGTATTATACCATGTTCTTTTATTGATTCAGACAACTGGGTAAGAGCCTTTTCATCAAAAGATTTTCTTGGCTGTTTATTATTTGGCTCAATTTCATTTATTCCTAATTCCAATACACCCTTTTTATCATCAGTATTGCTTTTAGCTTCTGAAATTAATGCACCTAAACCTCTGCCTAAAGCCTTCTTAGTCATTAAGTCTTTCCTCCTCTGAATATTCTATCACTTCTTCCGCTAATTCTAGGTAACACTCAGCACCTTTTGATTTAGCATCATACAATATTATTGGAAGTCCATAGCTAGGTGCTTCACTTAATCTTACATTTCTAGGTATTATAGTTCTATATACTTTATTTTTAAAATATTTTTTTACCTCATCTACCACCTGTATTGATAAATTAGTTCTCGCATCAAACATTGTTAAAACAACACCTTCAACATCTAGATTTGCATTGAGATGTTTTTGAACTAATTTAACAGTCTCCATCAATTGACTCAATCCCTCTAATGCATAATACTCACATTGTATAGGAACAAGAATTGTATCAGCTGCTGTAAGGGCATTCAAAGTCAATAAACCCAATGAAGGAGGACAATCTATTATTACATAATTATAATTTTCCTTAATTTCATTTAGAGAATTTTTTAATCTGCTCTCTCTTGATATAGATGAGACAAGCTCCACTTCAGCACCAGCAAGATCAATATTTGAAGGACATAATTTTAAATTTTCAATAGGTGTGTCAACAACAACTTTTTCTATTCTCTCTTCATTAATTAGAACATCATAAGTTGATCCCTTTGTATTTTTCTTATCAACACCCAACCCACTTGTTGCATTTCCTTGAGGATCTACATCCAACAACAAAACTTTTTTTCCTTTATAGGCAAGACAAGAACTTAAATTTACTGCTGTAGTTGTCTTTCCTACTCCACCTTTTTGATTTGCTACTGCAATTACCTTTGTCATTAAACCACCCCTTGACTCATCTATATACATATAATTATTACAATGTATTTTAATACTGGCTTTTTCTTTTTATACTACTTTTCATAATATAATTTAATAAGTACATTATTATTAAATTATATCATAAAAAACATTAATAACAAATTAATTTTTTATGATACATATTTTCTATAAAAACTTTTTCCTAAACATTGATAAAATAAACTTTATATCTTTTAAAATTAAAAGTGTAATTGTTTCACGTGAAACAATTACACTTTTTTAAAAAAACTATTTTATAATTAAATATCTATATTTTGAGCTTTCTTTGCATAGGACTGTATAAATTGTTTTCTTGGCTCTACTTTGTCTCCCATTAAAGTAGTAAAAACTTCATCTGCCTCAACAGCATCTTCTAACTCAACCTTTAATATAGTTCTGGTTTCAGGATTCATTGTAGTTTCCCATAATTGTTCTGGATTCATTTCCCCCAAACCTTTATATCTTTGAATGGTACAATCTTTTTTCCCCCATTCTTTTTCTATTAAAATTTTATCAAGCTGTTTTTCATCGTAAGCATAAAATTCTTCTTTACCCTTACTAACCTTATATAAAGGTGGCTGAGCTATATATACATATCCACCTTCAACTAATGGTTTCATATATCTATAAAAAAATGTTAAAAGTAATGTTCTAATATGTGCTCCATCCACGTCGGCGTCCGCCATTATAATAATTTTATGATATCTTAATTTTTCAACATCAAATTCTTCACCTATACCTGCTCCTAAAGCAGTTATCACTGGCTGTAATTTATCATTTCCATACACTCTGTCAATTCTAGCTTTTTCAACATTGAGCATTTTTCCCCAAAGAGGCAAAATAGCTTGAAAACTTCTATCCCTTCCCTGCTTTGCAGAGCCACCTGCTGAATCTCCCTCCACAATATATATTTCACAAACAGATGGATCTTTTTCAGAACAATCTGCAAGTTTACCTGGAAGAGTTGCTGATTCTAAAACACTTTTTCTTCTTGTCAATTCTCTAGCTTTCTTAGCTGCTTCACGTGCTCTAGCAGAACTTAAACATTTTTCCAAAATTTGTTTAGATATATTTGGATTTTCCTCTAAAAAATTAACTAACTTTTCATTAACAACACTTTCTACAAATCCTCTTATTTCACTGTTTCCTAATTTTGTTTTTGTTTGTCCTTCAAATTGAGGTTCTCTTAATTTAATACTAACAACTGCAGTAAGTCCTTCTCTAACATCTTCACCTAAAAACTTTTCAGGATCTTTTAAGTAATTATGTTTTTTTGCATAATCATTAAAAACTTTAGTTATCGCTGCTTTAAATCCTGTTAAATGTGTTCCACCTTCAGTAGTAGAAATATTATTAGCAAAACTGTGAATATTTTCAACATATGTATCTTTATTGTATTGCATTGCTATTTCCACATATGAACCATCTTTAAGTCCATCTATATAAATTGGATCATGTATTGGTTCTTTATTTCTATCCATATATTCAACAAAGGACACAATACCACCTTCGTAGTGAAGAACTTTTTCAACTACCTCTTCTTCTCTTTCATCTCTTAAAATAATTTTTAATCCTTTATTTAAAAAAGCTAATTCTCTAAATCTTGACAATAAAACATCAAAATCAAATACCACTTCATCAAAAATCTCAGGATCAGGTTTAAATGTGGTTTTAGTTCCTGTTTTTTTAGTAATTCCAATTACTTTTAATTCATTTACAGAAATTCCTCTTTCAAATTTTTGTAAATATATTTTTCCGTCTCTATATACTTCTACTTCTAATTTTTCAGATAGCGCATTTACAACAGAAGCTCCTACTCCATGCAATCCACCAGAAACTTTATATCCTTCACTGTCAAATTTACCTCCAGCATGTAGAACTGTATGTACAACTTCAACAGTAGGTATACCCATTTTAGGATGTATGCCTACTGGGATACCCCTACCATTATCAATATTAGTTATTGAATTATCCTTATTTATTATAACTTGAATTTCATCACAATAGCCTGCTAAAGCCTCATCAATACTGTTATCCATAATTTCATAAACAAGATGATGAAGACCCCTGCTTGATGTAGTACCAATATACATACCAGGCCTTTTTCTAACAGCTTCTAGTCCTTCTAATACTTGTATATTGTCTTCGGTATAAGAATTTATATTTAAGTTATCTAACATATTTCCTCCTCATTTCTATTTATCCAAATAATTTTTTATGCTGGCACCTATAGAGTTTGCTCTTTTTTGAAGTGTAACAGACGATATGGCAGAAAGATAAATTTCACTTTTTTTATTAAACTCAGTTATTATATATGATTTTGGAATATCATCTGTTACTCCCTTAACAAAACCTTCTTCTTCTGCTACTTTTAAAAATTCTTTTGTATCTTTTGAAAGTGATGTAGTTTCTAAATCCATTATCGCTATAATATTTTTAACAGGTATAACATATTCGCCGCCTATATGCAAAAACATTTGTATCCTCCATATTTATTTATTAAAGTCTTTTCTATTTCATTTTATCCAAATTAAATAGAAACTGCAATTATTTTTTATTATCACCTAAAATTATAGGCTTTACAAATTATATATTTCTCCATTTTTAACTCTAAAAAAAGATATATCTTTATATTCTTTAAAAAAATCTTTTTCTGTACATGTTATAAATGTTTGCATATTAGTTAAACTCTTAAATAAATAATTTTTTCTTTTATTATCTAATTCTGACATTACATCATCTAAAAGCAATATTGGATATTCATCTGTTTCCTCTTTTATTATTTCTATTTCAGATAATTTTAATGATAATATGGCAGTTCTTTGTTGACCTTGAGAACCAAAATTTTTTAAAGGCAAATCATTAATTATTATATCAAAATCATCTCTATGTGGACCTACAACTGTAACACACCTTTTAAACTCTAAATTTCTATTTTTTAAAAATATTTTAATAATCTCATCTTTTATACTTTCTTTATCATTTACATTTATTTTTTGTAAAAATGTTTTATACTTTATTTCTAATTGTTCACAATTATCTGTTAAATTATAATGTTTTTCTTTTGATATCTTATTAAGTTTATCAATAAATTTTTTTCTATCAATAATAATTTCTGTTCCCACCTGAGCAATTTTTTCATCCCATATATCAAGTGTATCTAATAAACTTTTATTTTTTTGTATTTCTTTTAGCAAATTGTTTCTCTGATTTAAAATTTTATTATATTGTTGTAAATTATAAAAATATGATGGTTTTAATTGGCTTATGGTTATATTTATAAACCTTCTTCTTAAAGAAGGACCTTCTTTTACAATTAAAATATCTTCTGGAGAAAATATGACTGCCAATAAGTTTCCCATTAAATTTGCCATTTTTTTAATAGGAATTTCATTTATTAATATTTGCTTTTTTCCAAATTCATAAAGATATTCTATTTCCTTTTTTTTATAATTTTTATTTAATAAAAGCTTAACTTTAAATCTGTCGCCATCAATATTAATAAGTTCTTTATCTTTTGATGTTCTATGAGAACGTCCTGCTGCACACAAAAAAATAGCCTCTATAATATTTGTCTTACCTTGAGCATTTTCCCCATATATTATATTAACATTTTTTGAAAAAGAAGTTTTGGTTTTTTTATAATTTCTGAAATTCTCTAATTCCAGTTGTTCTATGTACAAAACTTTTCTCCTTATACAAAAAAAACTTTTTAAAATATTTATATGTTAAAAAATAACTAAATTTTAATTAACAATTTTATATTCATTTTCTTCAAATTCTATTATATCACCTTTTCTTAACTTTTTGCCCCTTCTTAATTCAACTTGTCCATTTACTTTAACTTTGCTTTCAGATATTAACACCTTAGAATCTGCACCTGTAGATGTTATACCTGCCCATTTTAAAAATTGATCCAACTTAATAAATTCTGTTTCTATTTTAATATTTTTCATAAAACACCTCAAAATTAACTTTTTATCCTGACAGGCAAAATCATATATGCAAATTCATCAGTTTCAATAGGTTTTATAGTACATGGCCCAATATCTGAATTAAAATAAATATCCACAACTTCATCATCAATTACTCTAAGTGCTTCTAAAAAATATTTAGGATTAAAACCTATAGTCATGTTTTTTCCTTCCACATCAATAGATATTTCATCTCTTACATTTCCTATTTCTGTACTAGAGGAAATAACTAAAATATCATCTTCTATATCAAACCTTACAGGATATTTTTTTTCATTAATGGAAATTAAAGCGGCTCTTTCCATACTTGAAAGCAATTCTTTTGTTTTTAATCTTATTTTTGTTTCATTCTCATCAGGTATAATGCTTTTATAATTTAAATATTCTCCTTCTAATAATCTAGACATAACTTTACAATTATCAATTTTAAAAAGTATTTGGTTTTTTGAAGTAAATATTTCAATTTCACTATCTTCAGCATCTAATATTTTTGATATTTCGTTTAAAGTTTTTCCAGGAACAACAACTCTAAAGTTTGTATTTTGGACCCCATTATATGTCTTTCTCATTGCCATTCTATGACCATCTATAGCAACAAAAACCAACTTATCCTCATCACTTTCTATTAAAGAACCTGTTAATATTTCTCTATTTTCATCATCACCTACAGAAAAAATTGTTTGTCTAATCATATCTTTTGCTATTTTTTGACTTAATTTAAAAGATCTTTCTGCTTCTATTTCAGGTATAAGTGGATAATCATCACTTGAATTACCTTTTATTTTAAAATGTGAGTTTTCAGATTCTATTAAAACATCATTATTATCAATTAATTCAATCATTATTTCAGAATCAGGCATTTTCTTTATAATATCCCCAAATATTTTGGAATTTATTACAATAGATCCTTCTTTTCTTATATCTGCAGGTACTATGCATTCAATTCCAATTTCTAGGTCATTTCCCGTCATTTTAAAAATTTTCCCTGCTTCTAATAGTATTCCATCTAACAAAGTTACGTTGTTTTTTGTAGATACTGCTTTTTGAACAATATTTATAGCATTTACAAGAAGTTCCTTTGAACTTATAATTTTCATAAAAAAGTAAGCCTCCTTTTTTATATTAAATAAATAATAAAATCAGTAATAATAACAATAAGTGCTGTTAATTATGTGAATAACCCTTTGTATGCAATAAAATAAAAGGTTTTAAGCCTGTTATTAATATGTAGATAAATTGTTATAAGTTATCAACAATTTAACATTAGATAAAAGTTAGAGCTGTTATACACAGTTAATTCACAAGGAGTTTTCACCATATCAACAATTTCTGTTGATAATTATATAGTTTTAAAATTATTTTTAAGTATTAACTCAAAGTTAATTTATTTTCCTAAAATATTATCTTTAATCTCATTTATAGCTCTTCTTGTTTCTGAATTATTTTCTACATCTTCTTTAATTTTGTCATATGCATGTATAACAGTAGTATGGTCCCTACCTCCAAAATCATTACCTATTTTAGGAAGAGACATATCTGTTAGTTCTCTACATAAAAACATGGCAATTTGTCTTGGATAAGCAATATCTCTAGTTCTTTTCTTTGATTTAAAATCTTCTGGTTTCACATTAAAATATCTTGCCACTACAGCTTGAATTGTGGCACAATTAATAACCTTTGTCTTTTCAGCAGATAAAATATCTTTTAGTGCTTCATTTGCTAAATCAATTGTGATTTCATTTTTTGTAAGAGATGCAAAAGCAATTACTCTATTTAGTGCACCTTCAAGTTCTCTAATATTAGATGCAATTTTATTTGCAATGAAAACCATAACATCATTTGGAACGTCAAGACTTTCAAGTTGTGCTTTTTTTCTTAAAATTGCAATTCTTGTCTCTAAATCAGGAGCCTGCATGTCAGCAATAAGCCCCCACTCAAATCTTGATCTAAGACGCTCTTCTAATGTTGTTATATCTTTAGGCGGTTTATCACTTGAAATGATAATTTGTTTATCTGCTTCATAAAGAGCATTGAAAGTGTGGAAAAATTCTTCCTGTGTTCTTTCTTTTCCAGCAATAAATTGTATGTCGTCTATTAAAAGTATATCTATATTTCTATATTTAGATCGGAATTCTTCGTTTTTATCATCCTTAATTGCATTAATAAGTTCGTTTGTAAATTTCTCTGATGATACATATAAAACTTTCAGCGAAGAATTTTCACTTAGTACAAAGTGACCAATAGCATGCATTAAGTGAGTCTTACCAAGACCTACGCCACCATATATAAATAAGGGGTTATAGGCTTGGGCAGGTGCTTCAGCAACAGCTAAAGCAGCAGCATGTGCAAACCTGTTACTATTTCCTATTACAAATGTATCAAATGTATACTTAGGATTTAATATAGATTTTACTACATCGTCATTTTGAACAGGTTGACTAGGTAAATTTTGAATATCCCCTTTTTCAGATGGAACAACAAAATTTATTTTATATTCTTTAAAGGTAACTTGTTTAATAGCATTCATAATGAGACCTTGGTACCTAGATTCTAAAATTCCTTTATTAAAACTAGCAGGTACAGACAAATAAATTGTATCTGAGCTTAAGTTCAAAGGACTAATAGTTTTAATCCATGTGTTAAAACTTATTTCAGTAAGCTCATCTTTTAATAAAGTTAAAGACTTTTCCCAAATATTATTTAACTGGATACTCATATAACTCCTCCAAAAGTAAACGTAAAAAACTAGAATTTTACTGTTATAGTGTTTTTTAAAAGATTATTGTAAAAAATATATAATGTCTATTTTAAAAAAGTGTTGCTAAATATTTTATAAAAAATAAATTTTGATTTTTCTAAAAAAAACACTATAATAAAAAGTAATAACTATATATTTTTATT
>DUVG01000127.1 GCA_012841175.1 Clostridium sp. | reverse complement strand
TTAATTATGTGGGAAGTATTACAATAGATGAAGATTTAATGGATGCTGCCGATATAATTGAAAATGAAAAAGTTCAGGTGGTAAATAATAATAATGGACATAGATTTGAGACATATGTAATACCTGGCAAAAGAGGCAGTAAAATGATATGTTTAAATGGTGCTGCTTCAAGGCTGTCTCATCCTGGAGATGTAATAATTATAATTTCTTACGGACTTGTTGAAAGGGATAAGGCAAAGGACTATATTCCTAAGCTTGTTTTTTTAGATGATAAAAATAATATTGTTGAAGTAAAGGAAAAGGAAAAACATGGAGAAAGAAGATAGAATTTTAGTTCTATCTTCTTCTATTAATATAATCTAACAAAAGTCCGCCTATTACTGCCTGTGCAAGAATAACAAAACTGTTTTTAGATATTTCAATACCTATAAATCTTAAATAACTATCATATGGAAATAATCTGTTATTAGAAATTAATATGATGGTACCTACTAAAAGTAAGCCTAATGATATTTGAGTTCCATGTTTAATAATTGCTTTTGAGTATTTGTTGATTTTATCAAATTCTTGTACTATTTTTTTTATATTCTTCTTTGTATACATTTTTACAAATTCCTTTCTTAAGTTAGTTCTGTACATTACTTTAATTAAGTTAAATATGGTGTTTAGAATTATCTTAAAAAAGCCGAGGTTCTATAAAATGAAGTATATAGTTTTAATCAAATAACCTTAGCACTTTGAATATAATTATTATAAAATTACTTGTATACATGTTAACATAAAGCATAACGGGTATCAATGTAAAAAGTTAGCTTTAGGGAGATGCGCTAGAGTTTTTTGTGGAATATTATGTAGACATTATTAATCTAAAAAATACATTTTTCTTTAAAATATGATATAATTTTATTAAGCACTTATTTTAACTTGTAACAGTAAGGGGACAGTGATAAACGACTGATTTTTAGATAATAACCTAGCAATTGTTTTTATTTTAAATTTAATAAAAATACAAAAAAATAGGTGATAATATGATAAAAAAAGAAGTTAGTCCACAAGATTTAGTACCTAATATGATATTAGCTGAAACCATATTAAATGATTATGGCTCTGTAATTATAATGGAAAATACAGTATTAGATGAACATTTAATCAAAAAACTCCAAAACCAAAATCTTTTAAAAGTTAAAATTTTTGAAGAAAAGACCAAAAGGTCTGCAACCAAAATAAAAGAAGTTTTTCAAAAAAATTATAACGAGGGTATTTATGAAGTAAAAGAAATTATATCAGAACTTATAATAGATAAAGATGTAAAAACAGAAAAGGTGGAGAAAGTTGTTGATTCTGTTATTAATATGGCAGGGGAAAAAATGGATTTAATTAGGAGTATGAATCAAATAAAAAGTTCTGATGAATATTTATATACCCACAGCATGAATGTAGCAATGTTGTCAATGCTAATAGGTAAGTGGTTAAATTATGAAGATAAAAAACTTAATATGCTTGTTGAGGCAGCACTGCTCCACGATATTGGAAAGATAAAAGTCCCTCTTGAAATACTTAATAAGCCAGGGAAATTGACAGATGCAGAGTATGAGGAAATGAAAAAACACTCAGAATATGGTTATAGGATGCTTGAGGAAAAAGGGAATATTAGCATGGATATTTGTCTGGCTGTATTAATGCACCATGAGAGAGAAGATGGAAGTGGTTATCCTATAGGAGCAAAATCTAATCGTATTCATGATTTTGCAAAAATAATAGCTGTTGCTGATATTTATGATGCTATGACATCTGAGAGAATTTATAAAGAAAGAGAAAGCCCTTTTGAAGTGTTTGAACTAATGGAAGAAAAGACTTTAGGGCAATTAAGTGTAGAAGTTGTGCTAACTTTTTTAAATAATATAGCTTCTTATTATATAGGGGATTTAGTAATGCTAAATGACGGTAGAGTAGGTGAAATTATACACATTAATCCTAGACATGTATCAAAGCCAATTATAAAAGTTGATGAAAAGTATTTGGACTTAACGGTTGAAAAAAATATAAAAATAAAGTATTTAATATGACCTTTATTTTAAGGAGTGACAAATATGTTAATTCGACAAGAATATGAGTTAACGGAAGAAAAAATACTTTCACCTTATGCCTCTTATAGCTCTCAATCTAAAGGGAGGATGTTTTCAGAGCCTCAATGCCAAGTGAGAACTTGTTTTCAAAGGGATAAGGATAGGATTATATATTCTAAAGCATTTAGAAGACTAAAACACAAAACACAGGTTTTTATTTCTCCAGAAGGGGATCATTATAGAACAAGACTTACCCATACATTGGAGGTTTCACAAATTGCCAGAACTATAGCAAGAAGTCTTAAGTTAAATGAAGACCTTACAGAAGCAATTGCATTAGGCCATGATTTAGGACATACACCATTTGGCCACGCAGGAGAGAAGGTTTTAAATGATATTTGTCCCTTTGGTTTTAAGCACAATGAACAAAGTCTTAGAGTGGTGGAAGTTATAGAAGGAGTGAATGGCTTAAATCTCACATGGGAAGTAAGAGATGGTATAAAAAATCATACTGGCGATACCATACCAGAGACTTTAGAGGGGCAGATAATAAGATATGCTGATAGAATTGCCTATATTAATCACGATATAGATGATGCAATTAGAGGGGAAATAATTAGTGAGGACTCTCTCCCTAAAGAGTGTGTAAAGGTATTAGGGAAGACTTCCAGTAAAAGAATAAACAATATGATTATAAATATAATTAAAGAGAGTAAAAATTCAAATATTATAAAAATGGATAGGGAATTTCAAGAAGCAACAAATCAAATGAGAGAGTTTATGTTTAAAAATGTTTATATAGGTTCAAAAGCAAAAGAAGAAGTTAAAGCAAAAAATATAATAAAAGAGCTTTATAGCTACTTAAAAAATAAGCCTGAATATTTACCAAAAGAAGTTGAAAGAAAACTTGAAGACTCTTCTATTGATAGGGTAGTGTGTGACTATATAGCAGGAATGACAGATAGATACGCAGTGAAAAAATTTCATGAAATTTTTATACCAGAGTCATGGCATTAATAAAAACGTGACAAAGGATTTTCTAAATGTATAAATTGGCAAGAAATGTGAAAGAATACTTTTGTGATTTTATACAGAAAAATAATTGTTTTATTTTAGAAGGAAATTTGATTTTTATGTAGAACTATATTTAAGTTATAAATTCCGTAAGGTGATAAAACAAATTAAATGATTTTGGCGAATAAAAGAAGGATTATTGAAAAATACGTCGAAGAAATACTTAATGTTGCTAAAAATATCAATTTTAAAATTGATTACAAAGGAGTTGTGTTTAAAAAAAATAAAATGGAGAGATTTTATCCAGATGAATTAATTGAAGAAATAAGAATCAGAAACGACATTATAAATGTTGTTAGTGAGTATGTTCAACTAAAAAGAAAGGGAAAGGGATATTTTGGACTTTGTCCCTTTCATAATGAAAAAACTCCATCATTTTACGTTGACCCTATAAAGCAACTCTACTACTGTTTCGGTTGTGGAAATGGGGGGAGTGTTATTCAATTTGTAATGGGAGTTGAAAATCTTGATTATGTTGAAACAATAAAACTTTTAGCAGATAAAGCAGGAATACTACTGCCAGAAGGTAAAGATGGTGAACAGAAAGAAATTGCAAAAAAGAAAAAGCATATTTTAAGTATTAATATAGAAGCAGCAAGATTTTTTTATGATAGGATTGAGGATGAAAAAAACAATAATGCAAAAGAATACTTAGTATCAAGAGGAATAAAAAGAAATACAGTTAGAAAATTTGGAATAGGATACTCTTTAAAAGATTGGGATGCATTATATAAGCATTTAAAAGCCAAAGGATATGATGACGATATTCTTTTAGAAAGTGGACTGGTTTTAAAGAATAAAAATGGTGGCTATTATGATAGATTTAGGGGAAGAATTATATTTCCTATTTTCGATTTAAGAGGAAATGTGTTGGGATTTGGTGGGAGAGTTTTAGATAATTCAGAGCCTAAATATATGAATTCTCCAGAAACAATAGTTTATAATAAGAGAAAACATTTATATGGACTTAATTTTGCTAAGGATTCATCCCATAAAAGAATAATAGTAGTTGAAGGCTATATGGACGTAATATCTCTTTTTCAGTTTGGTATAATAAATACAGTTGCATCCCTTGGCACTGCATTAACTCAAAGTCAGGGAAGACTACTTAAAAAATACACAGAAGAAATAATTATTTCATTTGATGCAGATACAGCAGGCAAAGCAGCTACCATAAGAGGACTTGAACTGCTAGATAGTATAGGATGCAATGTGAAGGTATTGGAAATGCCAGATGGAAAGGATCCTGATGAGTTTATTAAAAAAAATGGAGCAGAAGCCTTTAATAATTTGATAAAAAAATCATTTTCGCTGGTTGAATATAAAATAAAAGCTTTAAAAAGTGAAATTGATACAAATAATACAGAGGGGAAAATTCTTTTTTTAAATAAAACTGCAGATGTACTTTCTAAAATGGACAATGATATGGAAAGAGAAATGTACATTAAAAAAATAGCAAAGGAATATGAGATTAGTCAAGAATCAATATTTGCAGAGGTTTTAAAAAGAATAAAACCCAAAAAAGGTTTTAAATCAGTTGTTACCAACATTGATAGTAAAACCAGATTAAAAAGAGACAGAGACAAAGATGAATACCAAAGAGCTGTAACCCATGAAAGAATTTTGCTATCACTTATTAGCATTGACAACTCTTTGTATAGTTTTGTTAAAGATAAACTTTCACTAGAAAGTTTTGAAAATGAAGATAATAGAAGAATTGCAAAGACTATCTTTGAGAGACTTGACAGCAAAAAAGGATTGGTACCAGCAGAACTTATAAATTTAGCTGATAATAAAAATTCAAATATATTTACTAGATTATTACAGGAGGAATGCAATTTTGAGGATAATAAAAAGGCAATATTGGATATAATTAAAAAAATGGAATTATTCCAATTGATAAAAAGAGAAAGAGAAATTTTGAATGTAATATCTAATTCAAAGAATAAAACAGCTGAGCAAATGAAAAGCATGAAGCTGGAACTACAACAAATATTATACAAAAAGAAGAGTATATAGAGGTACATTTTAATGAACGGAGGGGCAGTAAGTGAAACCCAATAATGATGTTAAAAAAACAATTTTGTTTGAGTTGATTGAAAAAGGTAAACAAAAAGGAATGCTGACTTACAAGGAAATAATGGATGCTTTTGAGGAAACAGAAATGGGGTCTGAGCATATAGAAAAGATTTATGAAACATTAGAAAACTTGGGCATAGATGTTGTGGGTGATATTGAGGAGGAACTTGAAGACATTCAATTAACAGAAGAGGAACTTGAAATTACTGTGCCAGAAGGCGTAAGTATAGATGATCCTGTTAGGATGTATTTAAAGGAAATAGGAAAAGTGCCTCTTTTGAGTGCTGAAGAAGAAATTGAACTAGCCAAAAGAATGGAAGAAGGAGAGGCTGAAGCAAAAAGAAAGCTTGCTGAAGCAAATTTAAGGCTTGTTGTAAGTATAGCTAAAAGATATGTAGGTAGAGGTATGCTATTTTTGGATTTGATACAGGAAGGAAATTTAGGACTTATAAAAGCCGTTGAGAAATTTGACTATAGAAAGGGATATAAGTTTAGCACATATGCAACATGGTGGATAAGACAGGCAATTACAAGAGCTATTGCAGACC
>DUVG01000126.1 GCA_012841175.1 Clostridium sp. | reverse complement strand
TTGAGGTTATGAAAACTCTTCCACAGTTTGATTATACTTCAGATTTCTCTAAGGGTAATTTCTACTTCCTTGTAGCACCGGGTCTTACACACTGGTGGGGATATGTAAGACATTATGTTTATGATGCGCTTCCATATTTCTTCCATGAGGAATAAAAGCTTATAAAGGCTAAATGCATCTATAGGCGACAGGGTTAACTTATGAAGTGAAATTACTCTAAAAGTAGATTTTGTATATTAAAAAACCAACTGGAATAAACTCAAAAAATAAGGTTTGTTCTAGTTGGTTTTAATTTTTGTTGGGATTGGGGTATTTAATAAATACTGATTCTATAAGTAGTAATTTAAAAAGAAGAATATGGATATAAAACAAATTAAAAGAAGTTTATTGACGTATAAATGTACCTGTTATATTATGGCCTATTATAATTCTAAGATATGTATGTAGTGATCTTGTGTTATATGTTTATGTGTAAAAATAAATATAATTTTGAAAGGGGTCATTCAGACCAATGAATAATATGAGCAGACAAGATGCGGCTGTGCTGGTGACAAAACTTTTTGACGTAAATTTCTTTGAAGGAGCGGATGAAGTTAAGTTTGAAGATGAGGATACATTTTCCCAATACTCTTATAAAAGCATAAAGAATCTTGCATCCCATGGCATTGTAAAAGGGTATCCTGATTACAAAAAAAGCTTTCATAATAAGTTATTATGTTATATAATATAGTGATAAATAAAAATATAGTGATAAATAAAAAAATATATTTTATAGGGGGGAATTATATATGGGAATTAAAGCTAAGATTATTTCTTATATACTTATTATTTCCATGTTACTAACAGGATTTGCTTATGCCACTGGAGGATTAAATTCATCAAATGTTAATACCAGTGGTGGAAAACAAAGTTTTTCAGATATTGAAAATCATTGGTGCCAAGGTGTCATTGAAAAATTCTTGAACAAAGGCTGGGTTGTAGGTTATGATGATGGACTGTTTCGTCCAAATAGACTTGTAACTAGAGCAGAGTTTACAGCTATGGTTGTAAATATATTTAAAGAAGAAAAACAGGTAGAAGGAAATAGTTTTACAGATGTAAATAAAAACAATTGGTTTTATAATGCAGTATCTTATGCAGCAAGTGAAGGGTTGATAGCTGGATATGAAGATGGAACATTTAAACCAATGGAAAATATGCAAAGACAGGATGCAGCTGCACTTGTGTCAAGGCTTTTTGAAGTGAACTTTTTTGAAGGCGCAGATGAAGTTAAATTTGAAGATGAGAATACATTTCCTGAGTACTCGTATCAGAGTATAAAAAATCTTGCATCTCATGAAATAGTTCGAGGTTATCCAGATGGAACGTTTAAACCATTTAATTTAATAACAAGGGCAGAAGCGGTTCAAATGCTGGATGTTGTGCTTAAGTATATTGAAGTGCCGGAAGAGACGCCACCGTTGGCTCCACCTGAAACAACAACTCCAACCAAGGAACCAGAGTCAACAATTACTCCAACACCAAAACCAAGTACTAGTGGAGGTTCAAGGCCAACACCTACAGGCGTAAATAAAATTTATCGTACATATACTACTACAAAGGATTTTGAAGAGGGAATAAAAATAAATTTTTCTTCTAAAGCAATTAATCAGCTAAAACTTGATGAAACTACTAAAACTTTTAACTATATGTGGGTTGCTGTTTCTAGTAAAGGTACTGTGGTTAAAATAAATACAGATACAGGAGAAATACTTGGAGAATATAGAACAGCGCCAGAAGGACAGCCTTTAAATCCATCTAGAACAACTGTTGACCACGAAGGAAATGTATGGGTGGCAAATAGAAATGGAAATAGTGTGGTTAAAATAGGTTTAGTAGAAAACGGTCAATGGGAAGACAGAAATGGTGATGGAGAAGTTAATACATCAACGGGATTAGGAGATCTGATGCCATGGCCTAATACAAATGGTGCAGATACAAGTGGAGGTGTATCTACAGCGGAAGATGAAGCAATAATCCAATATGTAAGGACTAGTTCATCAGGTACAAGACATGTGTCTGTTGATGCTGATAACAATGTATGGGTTAGTGGTACAGGAAATAGAATATTTGATTTAATAGATGGTAAGACAGGGAAAATTATCAGATCAGAAGGAACTGTACATTATGGAGGCTATGGAGGACTAATTGATGGAAATGGTGTAATATGGTCTGCAAGGCCTATGCTTAGATGGGACACGTCCCTACCATTGTCAGGAGCCAGTGGAGGAAACTGGACAGGATATGGTCATGATAGTTATGGCTTAGCAATAGATAAATATGGTAACGTATGGAATACATCTCATACAGGCAATCAAATAAGAAAATTTGCCCCAGACGGTACTCTAATTGGTACATACCAACATGGATCCTATTACTCACAAGGTTGTGTAGCTGACCATAATGGAGATATTTGGGTTGCACATTCTAGTTATGGAAATACAGTTGGAAGAATAAAAAATGATGGAACATATGTAGGGAATGTCACAGTGGGAAATGGACCTACTGGAGTAGCTGTAGATGCTAAAGGTAAAATATGGGTTACACACCTCAAAGAAGGAACGGTATATAGAATTGACCCTAATAAAGGCCCAATTGGAACGGATGGAGTTACTCCAATTGGTGAAGTAGATTATAAGAGTCCATATTTAGGAGGAGAACTTTATAATTATAGTGACATGACAGGAAGTACATTGAGAGGAGCACCTCCTGTAGGTACTTGGACTACAGTATTTGACAGTGGCAAAAAGGGTGTCAGCTGGGGAAATATTGAATGGAATGGTACAGTATATAATGATGGTGATATATCTGTTTATTTATCAAGTAGTGAAGATAATGTTACATTTAGCAAAAGTGTTAAAGCAGAAAACATGAGTAGTTTTAATGTGCCTGACGGACGTTATCTAAAAATTGAGGTAAGATTAACCCGTTCAAGTGATGGAAAAAGCCCTGTACTTGATGATTTGACAGTTTCAGAAAAGAGTTACTCTTTAAGAATGACTTCTAATAAAAAGCCTGTTATTGAAATTGAAGAAATTGATACCGTATTAATAGGTGAAACTGTTAAGCTTACAGCAAATGTGCATGATGACTGTAAACCTTATGGCGCTCCTTTAAAATTTGAGTGGGAAATGGTAACAGGACCTGGTGAGGTTGTTTTTGATAACTCAATGAATTATACAACTAATGTAACCTTTAATGAGGCAGGTTCTTATCAAATAAGAGTAAAAACATTTGATGGTAAGCTTACATCAAGTGTATCTGTGCAAGTAGAGGTAGTTGACCCGACGCCAGAACCGACGCCAGAGCCAACACCAGAACCGACGCCAGAGCCAACACCAGAACCGACACCAGGTACTCTGAAAGTGGATATTGGAACAGTTGAAGGAGAAATGAACGAAGATATAGTAATTCCTGTATATTTTGAAGGTGCTTCAAAAATCGGAGTAAATAGCTGTGAATTTATATTATCTTTTGACCCTGATGTTATAAATGTGGAAGAGGTTATTGCAGGAAATATAATTGAACATTCTGCTGCAAACTTTGGTACAACAATTAACAGTGAAGAGGGAACTATAAGGTTTATATTTTCTGATGAAATAGAATCAGGGCTAGTAAGTGCAGATGGTGAATTTGCAAGGATAAAAGCATCAATAAATGAAACTGAAAATATTGGATTTAGCCCAGTAGAATTGATTGAAGGGGAATTTATAGATGCCAACTTAAATGTAATGATTGTTACATTTAGTAATGGTGGTATAAATGTAAAAGCTATAGAACCGACCCAAGAACCAACAGGTGATTTTACCAGACCAGTTGTAGAGATAAAGACAAATGCAATGACCTGTACCCGGTTTGCTGGACACGCAGTTAAGTTGGTATAATAATACCAGAAAGGGCGTGTAACAGTTGGCAAAAAGACG
>DUVG01000017.1 GCA_012841175.1 Clostridium sp. | reverse complement strand
GTTGTTATAATGAATGAAAAAGCCAAAGAACTTGGTATGAAAAACACCCATTTTCTTGATTGCACAGGACTTACTGATGAAGGTCATTATAGCACTGCATATGATGTTGCCCTTATGTCAAGGGAACTGGTTACAAAGCATCCTATGATACTTGAGTACACCTCTATTTGGATGGATAGCTTTAGGGGAGGAGAGTTTGAATTAACAAATACAAACAAACTTGTAAAATTCTACAGTGGAGCAGATGGTCTTAAAACTGGTTTTACAAGGGCAGCTGGACATTGTTTGTCTGCCACTGCCACAAGAAACAATATGAGATTAATTTCTGTTGTTTTAGGGGGTGCTGATTCTAACAGTCGTTTTGCCCAGTCTAGAAAACTTTTAGACCATGGATTTGCCAACTACGAGTCTAAAAAGGTAAATGAAAAAGGTGGAGAAGTTCGAGAAGTAGTGATAAAAAAAGGTCTTGAAAATATAGCAAAGGCAGTTTATGTCGATGATTTAAGTTTGCTTTTATCAAGAGGACAGAAGGATAAAGTAAAAAGAGAGATAAGAGTTATGAAATCTATAGCTGCCCCGGTTAAAAAAGGCCAAAAGATAGGTGAGGTAATATATAAAGTTGATGAAAAAGAAATAGGCAGGATAGATTTAATTTGTGATAGAGATGTTGAAAAAGCATCTTTTACAAAAATGTTTAAAAGGCTATTTACCAATTGGTATAATATAGGCAGAAGTGTGGAGTAAAACTATCTATTGAATTTACTTACATAATATGATAATTTATTATAGAGAAATACTAAAGAGATGAGGCCTTAAATTATATGAATGAAAAAAATGTTGAATTAAAACCCATGAGAATTGGAGATGTAGTGGATTACTCTATTGAAATTTTTAAAAATAATTTTAAGACTTTAGTTTTTATATCGTTAATATTTTATATTCCATGGGTTTTTACAAAATCGCTGATAGATGCTTATATTATAAAAGATTATGTAGCCTTTTTTAGAGGATATTTAGAAAATGCCAGCAATCCTTTGTTTAGATATATGGATATAGGTGAAGTTAGTGTACTTAAAAGTTTGTTTGATTTACTGAATATAATATATAATTTAACTATAAAACTTATTTTTCATGCAGTCATAATGAAAGTTGTATATAATTATGTTATAAATAAAGCTGCAGCTTTTTCTTATAAAAATATATTTAAAATAATAAGGGATTGTTTTAAATATATTTGGAGATTGGCAGGATATAAAATTCTTTTTTATATTATTTTAGGTGGGACTTTGTTATTTTCAGTTATTGGAGCAGGAATTTCATTCCCTTTTATCACAGCCATTACAGTTCCAGTAAGTTTTTTTTATCAGGAGATTTAATAGTGCTATTAGCTAGTATAATTCTTACAATAGTAGGGCCTGTTCTAGTACTTCTACCCACTGGATTTATTTGGATTTGATTTGCTATATATCCTTGGAGAACTTGGGATTTCTGGTTATATATTATATATTAGTACATTAATTTTGTTTTTTCACCTTGCTTATTTTATGTTTTTTGAGATTTTATTTAGAGGACAGACACCAGGTAAAAGATGTATGAAGCTTAGAGTTATAAAGGGTACCGGGGAACCAATAGGTTTATTTGATGCAATTTTAAGAGGGTTTTTAAGGATAGCTTTTTTTGTGCCAGGATTTTTTATTGTAGATGTAGCTCTTATGGTTTTAACAAAAAAAATACCAAAGAATTGGAGACTTTGCTGCAAATACCATTGTTGTCAAACTTGACAGACAAAAAAACTTGTTAACTTAGAGGAACTTATGGCTTTTAAAAAAGAATATCAACCTAAATCCAATATATATCCTATTAATAACTATGAGTATAATCTGCTAAAGGAGTTTTTGACCAGAAAGCAAAGACTAGGTGCAAGAAGAGAGGTATTAGCACATGATTTAAATGTATATTTTATGAAAAAATTTAATTTGGAAAAACCACATGAGAAGCCCTATGAGTTTTTTGAAGAAATAATAAATCTAAATAGCAATTAGTGTATATCTACTTGCAAGATTTTATCTTGACTCTTGCAATAATAAGTGTTACCATAATTTAAATAGTTTTAATTTATTTAAAATTAGAGTTTAAAATCGTTTTAAGAAATGGCAATGGAAGGTCGTGAGAGAATGTTTGTATCTAAAGCTGTAAAAATAAATGAAAAGAATCACTTGGAAATTGGCGGATGTGATTGTATAGACTTGGCCAATACATATGGTACACCTCTTTATGTTATAGATGAGAATCTTTTGAGAGAAAACTGCCGAATATATAAAAATGCAATTGAAAAATATTATGAGGGAAAGGGTTTGGCTGTATATGCGGGTAAAGCCCTTTGTACGACAGCAATTTGCAAAATCATTGAGCAGGAAGGATTAGGTCTTGATGTGGTTTCAGGTGGAGAGTTATATACAGCAATTACAGCGGGTTTTCCAATGGATAAGGTGTATTTTCATGGCAATAACAAGACTTGTGAAGAGCTTATATTAGCTATAGAAAACAATGTTGGAAGAATCGTTATAGATAACAAAGAAGAACTTGTAATGGTAAATGAAATTGCATCTAAATTAGATAAAAAAGTTGATGTATCATTTAGAATAAAACCTGGAGTGGCTCCAGATACCCATGATTTTATTAAAACGGGGCAGATTGATTCTAAGTTTGGAATGGCAATAGAAAATGGTGAGGCATTTGAAATAATAAGTATGGCTTTGGAACTTTCAAATTTAAATGTAATGTCAGTCCATTGT
>DUVG01000125.1 GCA_012841175.1 Clostridium sp. | reverse complement strand
TCATACTTTGTGAAGGATCTACTACCTCACCGGTAATTGCATCTATTACATACTGGCTGCTGTAAACAGGAGTATATGCAAGATACACTTTATCCCCTGCCAGGTTATAAGTAAGCTGTAAACCAAGTTTTTCCTTATATGTTTTTTCAGCATCTTCCATGCTTAAGGCATCATCAGCCTTAGGAAACTCAATATCATAAGTCCATGCTTTGTTGTAATCCTGAATTTCACCTGTATCATAATTTACTGTAACTCTAATGTTATTAAACGGAACAGGCACTCCGTCATATGTTGCTATGTAATAAAAGAAATGTGATGTTTCTCTAAATGACCTTTGATCGCTTTGTACAAGTTTTAAACTATCAAATACATCCTGTGGATTTAATTTTTTAATAAAATCCTCTGCTATTTTTTGAGCTTCGCTTCTGCTTAGATTAGGCAGCTTCTTTCCACTTTCTGTGCCTTTATAGTTATAATTGTAATACCTCAATATATCCCCTGAATCATCCATCATTACTTCTATGCTGCTGCCATACATATCATCCTTAGACCATCTTAAATTCCATGTTTTTTCCTCTCCATAATTATTCACTCCGTAGTTAAACTCCGTATAATCTTCTGAAATTTCTAATATGCCCTTGGCAAACTTTATTGCATCTTCTAGGCTCATGCCTTGTTCAGCGTGGACAAAACTAGATATGCAAAGTGTTGTAACCATAATAATGGCTAAAATTAATGACACCTTTCTTTTCATTTTACAATCCTCCTATTGTTATATTATTCTATACTAATTGTTTGACGATTTAAAAATTAAAAAGTTTCAATAATTAGAAATGTTTTTTTTATTTTTTCATATAATTTTATAAGTGAGTGCCTTAAAACACATTCTAAAACCCTGGAGGTAATATTTTAAAATGTATTTTTTTTTAACTGTAAAAAAAACTTTCTTAATATCAATAATGTTTATATTAATTATATGCATTTTCAGTATATCTTTATATAACGATTCCAAGGCTTTGCCTACAATCTTTATAAGTGATGAACATCAAAATATGATAGAAAAAATTTTTCTCATTAGAAATAATGCCTTTCTAGAAAATGATTTAGAAACTCTAGAATCTCTTTACAATAAAAACACTAAACTTGGCACCTGGGCATATGAACATCAGACAATTAAAATGAAATGCCTTCATAATTGGGCAGATAAACAAGGTATTGTTTTTAATGATATTAATACTAAAGTGATAATTAGACATATAAAGGATACTGAATCTGGCTATCAGTATAATCTTATAGGATCTACAGAATATAAGTATTCTTACATTGACCAACAGGATGTTGAAAACTTGTTTCGAATTGGCACTTATCACTCTTTAAATCTAGAAAAGAAAGATGGTAAATGGCTAATATCAAAAGAATGGTATACCGACCCTTTTGCAGATTCACTAAATTTAGATAATATAAAAACCGAAGAATTTAAAGAATTTGTGTTAAGCTCAAAACCAGCTGATCTTTCTAATATAAATTCAAGAAGAATAAGTGCTGTGGAATATGCAGACAAATATTGTGGAGCAGCGGCTAGTGAAGAATACGGATATAAATACAACAAAAAATACAAGGACTACAATCCTTTAGGTGGTGATTGTGCAAATTTCGCATCACAAATTTTACACGAAGGAGCAGGGTTTAAAAAGGACTATACTTGGAAATACGAAAAAGAAGGAAGTAAAGCCTGGGTAAACGCACAAGCTTTTAAAGACTATATGATATACAGTGGCAGAGGCTCCCTCATTCTAAAAGGAACTTATAATCAGGTATTTAAAGGATCCTTCAAACTTTTGCCAGGTGATTTTATTGCCTATGAAAAAAAGGGAAAGATAACTCATATATCAGTAGTAACGGGAATTGATTCTAAAGGTTATGCATTGGTAAACTGCCATAATACTGATAGAAACAGAGTTCCTTGGGATCTTGGCTGGAATGATAAAGGCATAGTTTTCTGGCTGGTAAGGGTTAATTATTGATAAATCAATATACACCGCCACATTTATAAAATATGGCGGCATATACTAGCTATTGGAGGGGAATAATAATTCTCATACCTGGATATATAATCTCTGGATTTTCTAATCTGTTTACTGCAATTAAGCGCTGCAAGCTCACATTGTATCTATTAGCTATGGAATATAATGTATCTCCTGCTGTACAATATAAATTGTTACAACCCCTGGTACACCAGGTATTTGCCTCATAGTATCTTCACAGCACATAGCATCTTCACAGTATAAAAAGTCATAATCATAATACATAAACAAAACTCCCTCCTTGTTTACATAACCTCTCTAGTTATATATTATGAAAAGGGAGCTAAAAAGTTTCCATCCCAAATTAAACTATAAACTTTTCTAACACAGCTTACTTCCCACCTGAAACATTATTATTAAAAGATCTGAAATCATATCCTGTAGGATTTTGAAATACCTTTAGTCCAAATTCAGGTACCACAGCTAATATGTGATCAAAAATATCAGACTGTATCCCCTCATACTCAACCCACTTAGTGGTCTTTGTAAATACATAAATCTCTATTGGAAGCCCATATTCCCTAGGCGTCAGCTGTCTTACTATTTGAAGCATTTCCTTGTTAAGCCCAGGATGATTTTTAAGATAATTATCAATATAGGCTCTAAACACTCCTATATTAGTAAGTCTTCTTCCATTTACCTTTATAGAGGAATCAATATCATTTTTTTTATTATATTCTTCGATTTCCTTTTGCTTTTTTATTATGTAATCTTTTAAATAGTGTATTTTTTTAAATTCCTTAATCATTTCATCTGAACAAAAAGAAATACTTGATGTATCAATGAAAATAGAACGCTTTATTCTTCTTCCGCCTGTTTCTACCATACCCCTCCAGTTTTTAAAGGAGTCTGACACAAGTTTATATGTAGGAATGGTAGTTATTGTTTTATCAAAATTTTGTACTTTTACAGTGTTTAAAGATATATCAATTACATATCCATCCGCCCCGTAATTGGACATTTCAATCCAATCCCCAACCCTTACCATGTCATTAGAGGACAATTGAATTCCCGCTACAAGTCCTAGTATAGAATCTTGGAATATCAGCAAAAGTACGGCTGAAAGTGCTCCTATACCTCCTAAAAGAACCAGAGGATTTTGACCAATAACCTCAGCAATAATCAATATTCCACCAATTACAAAAACAAAAATTTTAACTACTTGAATATATCCTTTAATAGGCCTTGTTTTAGACACTTCAAAGTTATTATAAATATCATTTACTGAATCTAAAAAAGAACTAATAATCAGCATGGCCATGGCCATAATATAAACTGTTACACCTATGTATATTTTAGCTTCAACATCCTCTGGAAAAACTGATGCAAAACCATATATAATAATAGCTGGAACAATGTGGGACATTCTTTGGAAAACTCTTCTCTCCAGCATAATGGTATCCCATTTAAATCTATTATTTCTAATATAATGTGCCAAAATTCTTAAAATAACTTTTTTAGTTATTAAATTTGCCGTAAAGCTTATTAGTGCAACAAAGGCAACCAACAAGGCATAAAATAAATAATTTGCAATTTCGCCCTTCATTCCATACCCTATTAATACATCTAAAACATATTCTTTCATAATAAATCCCCTCCAAGATACTATACAGAATTCATTTGATATAGTACATTAATTTTTTCTTTTTGTAAAGCTTCTTAGCACATGCTATAGGTATTTAAACACAAAGAGAAAGCAGCTGTCGCTGCCTCAACGCCTTCCATTTAGTCTAAAAACCAAATGCTAAAATCTATTTTTTATTCTTTATGATAGAACTTCAATTTTTCCTCCTGCATCCCTTATTGAATCAAGTAAGCCTCCTAATCTAGAACTACCACCCAAAAGTGGAATGCGTAATATAATACAAATTCCTCCCGGGGAAGTAAGTTCTACTAAGTTTAGTAGGTTTATAGCTGATCCTGGTGGTATAGAGATGCGTAATACTGTTCCTGGAAGTTGAGGACAAAAATCTTCTTTACATGCAACTGGCTTCCCACAAGATGATGACCTACAATCCTTTGAATCAATCCAGAATTCTGAATATTCCATAATATAACTTCCTTATATTTTCTTATGCTATATAATATTCAAAAGAAACATAAAATGTTAACATAAGGTTTAAAATTGTAAATCATCCTTTTTGAAATCTCAAACTTACAAAATATCTTGTGTTTTTAAAATTAGAAGGGGCTGAATAAATTAATTATTCAGCCCCTTCTACTCTATTTAAAAAAACCTTATTTTTTAAATAATTTAACTAATCCCCTACTACCATTTCGTTATATCTAACCCATTCTTCTGCAGAGCCATCATATACTTTTACATCTTCATAGCCTAACATTTCTGTTAAAACAAAAGCCCAACAGCTAGCGTTACCACCAACGCCACAATAAATAATTATTTCTTCTTTTTGTTTGTTGCGTCCAATAACATTTTCTACAATTTCATTTAACTCTTGTACACTCTTATATGACCAATCTTCGTTCCAAATCTTTGGTGCAGGTAAAGACTTAGCTGTTGGTATATGTCCCGCAACTGGTGCATAAGGCTCAACAACTTCTCCTGTATAAACTTCATAATCTCTAGCATCAATAAGTACTACTTCACCAATTTTTTCTTCAACATATTCCATTGAAACAAACATTCCATCTTTAACTTTACTCTTATAATTAAATGGACGAACCTTAGGCTCTTTTGTAGTAACAAATCTGCCTTCTTCAGCCCACTTATCAAAACCACCATCTAAAATAGAAACTTTTTTAACACCTGCATATATTAAAGTATTCGCAGCCCTATTTGCATTGCCAATAGCATACGGATTTTCAGGTGTAGGTAATGATGTAACTATAACCACATGTGAACCTTTATTTATTCCAGCAGCGCCCATAAAATCAAATATCACTTCTTTTTCAGGCAATTCCATAATAAGGTCATCTCTCATTGTAAGCCAATCTGAAAATGGAACTATGTAAGGTACATTAATAGAATCTTTTATATGCCCTGCTTGATATTCTTCAGTACTTCTTATGTCAATAATAACAAGATTTCCTTTGTTTATATTGGCATCTAGCCAATGAGTAGAAACAATTGGACCACCTGGACCTTTTCCACATGGTGGACCTCCTTTACCATTTCCTCCCCCACATGCAAATGCAAAGCTGTTAAATGTAAGTGCCCCAATAAGTAATACCAACGTTGAGATAAAAAACATTCTCTTTCTCATTTTTGTCCTCCTCTTTTTTACACTAACTTTTTTCTATTCTTATAATACCCATTGGGTAAGAATGGCACAAATACAATAAAATTTAAAATACATGGTAAATTTTATTCTTATATAAAATTTTACCTGCTCATACTAATTCGGTCAAGTACTATTTTTTTTTAATATCTATTCTTTTCTCTAAAATGCCCCATATTCCTTACTTTTTTAAAAATAAAAAAAAGACTCTTTCGAAAGTCTTGTTGTAAAATAATAGCTTCTACTATTAAATTATAGCAATTAAAATAAGGAAAAATATTAAATCTTAGCTCTCCTATTTTTAGATAGCAATATACTAACCTATAACTAATGTCATAAGTACAAAACAAATTTATTAAACATAAAAAAATGATGTTTAATACTGGGCAGATCTGCGATACCCTCCGCCGCCCCTTTTTGACTCAAAACTTTTTTTAATTTCATGCATTTTTTCGTCACTATCTTTCATGAACTTTGCCAAAAGGTCTTCAAAAGAACCCTTCGCCGAATTCTGCTGACTCCAGTCTATTTCTTCTGGCTTAGTTGACTTTCCAGAAGGCTTTTTAGACTCCTGGGCCTTCTTAATAGATAAACTAATCCTTCCACCGTCATCCACAGAAATAATTTTTACTTTTACCATCTGGTTTTCTTTAAGATGAGCTTTAATGTCTTTAACATACTCTTCGGCAACTTCAGAGATGTGAACCAGTCCTGTTTGGCCATTAGATAGTTGAACAAAAGCTCCAAAATTGGTTATGCCTGAAACTTTTCCGTCAACAATTTTTCCTACTTCAACGAGCATAAAATAAATAATCCTCCTGATTAATTAAAGTACTTTGATTATATAATATGAAGTAGACTTACGTCAAGTACCAAAATTTTAAAAACAGTTAAATGAATTTATTTATTTATATCTACAAACACTTTTTCTCCCTCTTTAACCAAACCTAATTCTCTCCTTGCTATTGCCTCAATATACTCATCTGATAAAACTTTTTCCCTTTCTTCTAAAAGCTTTAAATTAAGCTCTTTTTCTTCCTCTATTTTTAAAGCCAGCTCTTCCATTTCTGTTCGCTGAGTGTTTAAAATGCTCTGTTGCCTAATAATCATAACTGATAGGTAAGTTACTCCAATTGAAAGAATTATTATTAAAAACCAATTTGGTTTTTTTCTTTTGTTCATAAAATTACTCTCCCTTAGTTGTACTCTTTATAATAAATATTCTACACTTGTTAGAAAAATCCTTCTCTCTAAATTTTTTTTCTTATAATCTTAAAAAATCTTTTAAAACCTTTGAATTTTCCCATATTTATTTTACTCAGCTTTTTAGTTTTAAGAAATACCCTCCTCATCCACATATAAATGCATTTTACTGGTACCATGCACCCTTTGTAAATAATTTTAACTGGCAATAGTATTGCACTTAATATGGTGACTACTACTTTATAAATAATTTTAACAAAAAACAAAAATATTTTCATTACAATATAACTAAGTAGCAAAGCATATAAAATTATCCCCAAAACCGTTCCTATAATTAGATATCCCCGTATTTCTCCCTCATTACTGTAGTAAAGCACAGCAAACAGGACAAGGGCTACAATTATCCAGTATATAAAGTCTTCAAAGTATACCAATATATTACTAGACTTTATTGTTTTTCTCCTTACTCTAAAAATATCATATATAAATGCAATAATCATGCCCCCAAGAACAGAACATAAAAAAACATACGCCTGATTACTAACAGAAACCCACAATTTTCATCACTTATCCTCTACCTAAACATTTTGGCCCAAAATCCCATTCCCTTTGACCTGCTTCCATCCTTGTCACTATAATGAAGTCCTATAATATATCCTTCTATACTAAGTTCTGAACTGTCTATGCTTAATTTATTAATATGAAGATCCTCTCCTTTTATAATCAAAGTACCTATTTCCGTATCCACTATAACACTTTCTTCATCAAAGCTTTCTACATCAAGTACTCCTGAGATACTTAGCTTCTCCCTGTTTTCCAGTAAAATGTTCTGAACAGGCGGCTTAGACAGTTTTTTGTCATCAATCATTACTTATCCCTCCAGTTTAAAGGTATATTTGATATCTATGCATGTACTATATTAAAAATGTCAAATTGTTTAACATTTTATTTATCAATTTCTTTTCAAAATAAAAAAGCCGTCTTGTATTGACAGGCTTTTTGACTTATCACATTTGTTTAACTTTATGGTTTTTAGCATCATTATTTGATTTTATACATTTCTTTAGAATCCTCTTTAGAAACATGTTCACTTATAGATACAACCTCTACTACTGTAGAATTGTTCCCTAATTGAATTTCTACCACATCCCCTATCTTCACCTCAGCTCCAGGTTTAACAACTTTACCATTGATTTTAACTTTTCCCTGTTCACAAGCTTCATTGGCCAGCGTACGTCTTTTTATTAATCTTGACACTTTTAAATATTTATCTATCCTCATTGCAAAATCCCTTTCTAAATCAAGTTTCAACCATAAAAAAATTAAATTGCAAAAAAGGCTCCTGAAGTACAAGAAGCCCTTTTTATTAAATATTAATAAACAAAAACACTTTATTTATTTACCAATTCTTTTAAATTTTTTCCTACTTTGAACACTGGAGCTTTAGTAGCTGGAATTATTATTTCTTCTTTTGTTTGTGGGTTTCTGCCTTTTCTTTCTGCTCTTTCCCTAACTTCAAAAGTTCCAAAACCTACTAACTGAATTTTTTCACCTTTTGCTAATCCTTCCTCAACACTTTCAATAAAAGCATTAAGTGCTTTTTCACTATCTTTTTTGGATAACTTACTCTTTTCTGCCATACTTGCTATTAATTCAGTCTTGTTCATTTCACAATCCTCCTGTTATTTTATTATCTTTACCACATAGAAACATGTGTTTCTTTTCAACATTTTACTTTAAAACTATTTTATAATAGTTTTTCATGCAATATGTTTTCCTTTTAAGATACTTTACTATTATAAATTAATTTTTATTATTTTGATACAAATACTATTAAAATAATAATTTATTTCTTCATCAATTGGCTTAGAAATAAAAGATAATGCCAATTTTTATATGTCTAAAACATTATTCGATATATGTTTTTAAATTCCTCCTTATATTCTAATTTTTTTGCAAATTTTTTTAGTTATTTGTATTTTGCTTTTTCCCACAGTTCCTCCATCTGGTCTAATGACATTTCCTCTAGGGTTTTTCCTTGTTTCGTCGCTTCATTTTCAATAAACTCAAACCTCTTTATAAACTTGTTTATAGTGCTGGTCAAAGCAAGTTCAGGTTGAATTTTTAAAAATCTAGATAAATTTACTATGGAAAATAATACATCTCCTATTTCATCATTTATTCTTGCCACATCTTTGCCGTTATATACATCTTTTAATTCCTCTAGTTCTTCATAAATTTTCGAAACTACATCTTTTATATTATCCCAATCAAAACCTACTTGTGCAGCCTTCTGCTGAATTTTATAACTTCTCATTAATGCAGGCAGGTTTGAGGGAACATCTTTTAAAATGTCTGTATGTTTAGTAATACCTTTTTCTTTCTTCTTTATAGCTTCCCAGTTAGCCACAACATCATCAGCTGTTTCAGCTTTTTCTGTATCAAAGACATGAGTATGCCTTGTAATCATCTTTTTACATACTCCAGTTATAATTTCATCCATTCCAAAACCCATATTTTCAGTGGATATTTGAGCATGAAATACAATTTGCAAAAGAAGATCTCCAAGCTCTTCGCAAAGTTTATCTTTATCATTTAAATCAATTGCTTCTAATACTTCATATGTTTCCTCTATTAAGTATTTTTTTAAGCTTTCATGAGTTTGTTCTCTATCCCAAGGACACCCATTTTCGCTCCTTAATAATTTCATAATATCAATTAAATCGGAAAAAGTATATTTTTCTTTTAGCATATAATTAGATCCTCCCGTTAATTTATATATACATAATTTACTGTTATCAATTATACCACTCCCCCTTCCTGTAAGGAACTTTTTTATTAAAAAATAGATAGTATAATTTTTAGCCAGTAAGCTATTAAATTTAAAACAGGCGGCATTTTTAAGACTAGAGACTTTATTGAATATTAAAGGAAATCCTCCTATGTGTATGTAAAAAAGTACAATAAAGGGGAATATTGCAAAAACACTTGTTACATTTTAAGCAATATTCCCTTTTGCTTAGAATATGGATATTCAAATTAAATTACTGTTCCATTTGTTTGCCTAAGAAACTTGCAGCTGCTTGAGCTAGTTTTGACTCTACTTCTCCCATTCTAATATTAGGGTCTGTTGATAAAAACATAACTGCACCTATAGGGTCACCTTCTGATATTATGGGACTTACTACTTGTGCAGAATAATGTCTATCTGGCGCTTCTTCAGCTAAAATATTAATGGTCTTTTCTTCTGGTGTTTCTACTACAAATGTAACCTTATCTTCCATTATTTTTTCAACATCTGGACTTACTGCTTTCTCAATAAATTCTTTTTTTGATGTTCCAGAGACAGCTATAATTGTATCTCTATCAGAAATACATGTTACATGACCACTTGTCTTGTGGAGTGATTCAGCATATTGGGCAGCAAAATCACTTAGTTCACCTATAGGTGAATATTTCTTTAATATAACTTCCCCTTCTCTATCAGTAAATATTTCGAGAGGATCACCTTCTCTAATTTTTAAAGTTCTTCTGATTTCCTTTGGAATTACTACTCTTCCTAGGTCATCTATTCTTCTGACTATTCCAGTTGCCTTCAATTTATTTGCCTCCTTTTTACGTTTAATTTTAACTACAGTTTTATTATTCATTT
>DUVG01000124.1 GCA_012841175.1 Clostridium sp. | reverse complement strand
AATTTTAGCGATTATCCACCTATTAATCCGCCTGTATCAAAATATCAAATTGGAGCAAGTTAGTTGTCGGGTAATGTAAGGACAAACTCAATATGGGAACGTGATACTAAGTGGGTAATAATGGCTGCATGTTCTCAATTAAATTATGGAAATCAGGGAAATGGTGTTATATGGGATAACTCAACTGCATCGCAAATATGGGCAAGAACTCTTCTGGGTAATAAATACAGAGCTCATGGAATATTAGGATATTTTGAATCAGCTCCTGGTGATACAGATGAACAAATAATCCAAGATTTTCTTGAGCTAGCGGATCCAAGTTCGGTTTTAACACCTGATTCATGCATAGTGGATTCGTGGAAATACGCAAATGAATGGAATATGGGTCTAAGTGGCACTAATTGGGCGGCAATTTACCATACTCAAAATGCATCTGATTATATGAATAATATAGGGCCATCTACAGTCAGAGTATCAAACCCAACAATACACAGGAGATCTAGAAAAAGCGTGGTTTCTTGGGATGATGTCATCACTTTGCCATTATCACGAAACACATTATTTTCATCATCTTTTGAGGGCCAAAAATATAGTTTAGATAACACTGTTGAGATCGTATCATTAGATAATAAAGAATTTGTATTCCAAAGAAGTAAGCAACAAAATCAGGTAAAGAGAATTATTTTACAAGATAACCAACAGAGAAAAATAAATTATAATCAAATTGCCGAAAAGTTATTAGGTACAAACATACGAAATAACAGTACAAAAGAATTTGATTATTATAAAAATGATAATAAGTTTTTACAAGTATTGAACAATGGAAGAATCGAATTCAGAGATTTAAATATTGAAAAAAGTATAGAAGAAAAAATAGATGCTACACCTGATGAAATGGTATACAAGGCAAAAGAATTTTTAAAAACACTGGATTTATTGCCAGATAAAGATTATGAAATAGATATTTCAACTGTTGGAAGAAATATTTTGTATGATGATGGTCAACCTGTAAAAGAAGAAACATCTGAAATAGTTGAATATAATATAATTTGGCTTCAAAAGCATAATGATATACCTATTGTTTCTGATAAAGGAGAAGGGATTTCTGTAAGAATGAATAATAATGGAGTTACTAATTTTAAATATTCTTGGAGAAATGTAGATGAACTAATAACAGAGCAAAAGATTATAGAGCCAAAAGAAGCAATGGACGAATATATTAAAAATTATAATAAATTATTTAAGACTTCAAATGAAGAAGAAAGACATTTTGCAGATTTGTCTTTGATGTATTATTATAAAGATGGTGAGGTAATACCTGTTTGGGCTTTTAAATTTGGTGAGGTAGGGAATATTTCTTTGATAGATGCAGTAAAAGGAAGTAAATTAAGATAATAAGACTTAATTACCATGCCTGAGCATTTATTGAATGCTCAGGCAGTAATTGTATGAGTTTTTGAATTTTAGTAAATATTACATTCCTTTTACTACCGAAACAAAACGGTAATTAGATAATGTTTTTTATAATGCTTGATATTTACAATTTTTATTGCCTACTAAAATCATGATTCTTTACAGTAACTGTTAATGGAGGGGTGGATATGAAAAATTTTTATTTAATACTAATACCATGTATTATCTTCTTATTTATAGGTTGTCAATCAAATGAAGATGTTGACAGTAATGTTGTTATATTTTCAGACTCTAAATTAGAAGAAGTAATAAGAGAGGAAATAAATAAACCAGAAGGTGATATTCTTAAAAGTGATGTGGAAAAAATAACTTATTTATTACTGAAGGGAAAAAACACAAAAAATTTAGAAGGATTAGAGTACTTAGTTAACCTGGAAACATTTGAAATAATTGGATACGGAAATAAAATAAAAAACTTTGAGCCATTAGCTCAATTAACTAAACTAGAAAGATTGATAATAGAAAGTTCTGACATGGATGATTTGTCGCCCCTGTCTAACCTTACTAATTTACAAACTTTAATTTTATTTGAAAATAATATAAATGATATATCACCATTATCTAATCTTACGAATTTACAATTTTTAAATTTAGGGAAAAACAAAATAAGTAACTTGGATGCACTTTCGCAACTGACTAATTTGGAGGTGCTGGCTATATTTTCAAACAATATAAGTGACTTAGAACCATTATCTAATCTTACTAGATTAAGGGAATTGGATTTAAGAGGTAATCAAATAACTGAAATATCAGTATTATCTAAACTCTCGTGTTTGGAGCGTTTAGATTTGCAAAATAATCAAGTAGTAGACATAAAGCCGTTAAATAATCTTACTAATTTAGAAAATTTGCTTTTATGGGGAAATCCAATTGAAGATGTGGACATACTTGAAAATTGATAATTTTATCCGTTATAGAATGTTTTATTTTGTT
>DUVG01000123.1 GCA_012841175.1 Clostridium sp. | reverse complement strand
TAACTTTTTCATTATTTTCGTCAAATACCTTTAAAACTTCCTCTTCAGTAACAGGCGGTATATCGTCACGTCCTTCAAGACCTGCATCATAATCTGTAACAAGAGCTATATTTGCATAGCATATACCCAGTTCTTTTGCAAGGTAAACTTCAGGGTATTGGGTCATGTTTATTACATCCCAGCCCATTTTACTAAACCATCTGCTTTCGGCAACTGTTGAGAATCTAGGTCCTTGAATGACAACTACAGTTCCTTTTTCATGAGTTGTAATCCCTAAATCTTTTCCTGTATTTATAGCAATTTGCCTAAGTTCAGAACAATATGGATGTGCAGGGCTAATATGCTTGGTTACAGGGCCATCAAAAAAGGTGTCCTTACGTCCTGTTGTTCTGTCGACAAACTGATCACATATTACAAAATCTCCAGGTTTAATTTCAGGTTTTAAGCTTCCCGAAGCTGTAGGTGCAAGTATTTTCGTTGCTCCTAATTTTTTCATTGCGTACAAATTGGCTCTATATGGTATCATATGAGGTGGAAATTGATGTGCTTTGCCATGACGAGGCAAAAAGGCAATTTTTTTTCCTGCATAATCAGCAATAGCTATCTTATCACTAGGTTTTCCATAAGGAGTATCAACTTCTATTTCCACTACATTTGATAAAAAAGAATAAAATCCCGAACCACCAAAAACACCTATATCAACTTTATAATCCATATTTGTTCCTCCCATTAAAAAATAATATAGCATTATTATATTTATAAATAATAAAAGTTTCAACATTGTTCTGGCATTTTTTTCTCTTCCATAATAAACATCAAATAAAAAGCTGTTCTTTGTATAAATATATTAGTACTCTTTATTCTTTAAAAGCTTATGAAATTGTAAACTAAGTTATAGTATTAATATTTTATTGAAATATATTTCAATGCACCACAGGAGGAATAAATCATGGATAAAAATACAGAAGTTTTAAAGCAATTGCTTTTTAAGCAAAAAGAAGATATTGAAAAGACAATAAATAACATGAAAAATCATAAAATTGCAGAACAGGATGTAGATTCTCCAACTGAATTATCTAATTATGATAATCATCCTGCAGAAATTGCAACGGAATTATTTCAGTTTGAGCTAAATAATGCTCTTAAAGTACATGAAGAACACTTATTACAAGAAATAAATGATGCTTTAGATAAAATTAACAATGGAAAATATGGAAAATGTGAACTTTGCAATAAAAAAATTTCATATGAAAGGTTAGAGGCGCTGCCTTATTCAAGATTATGCATTAATTGTGAAAAAGATAGAGAGGAAAATATGGAATTTCTAAAAAATCAAAGGCCTATAGAAGAAAAAGTTTTAGATGTTCCTATAGGAAGAAAGTATCTAAATTCAAGGGAAGATGATGAATTTGAAGGGCTAGACCAGTTAAACGATCTTTTAAAATATGGTTCAGCAGATACTCCACAGGATATGGGAGAGTATGAAGACTATGAAGAATTTTATACAAATGAATTAGACAAACAGGGAATAGTAGATCATATGGACAACATATCCAACGAGCAGTATAAAAGGCAGCTGCCATAGATTAATAGATAAGATGATAGGTTTATACACAAAAAAACGTGATTTTAATCACGTTTTTTTGTGTATAAATGAAGGGGAGATAGATTATTCATGCCTTACATTACACCATTCAATTTAATTTTCGAGACATTTTATATTTTAAGTACGTAAAAATTTAAGTTTAGTACCCAAAAATATAAAAACATTCGTATATATTTAATAGATATCAGAAAAAAATTAGCTATGTATATATCCAAACTAAAAGAATATATGATATTATATATAATGAGGATGTTAAAAAATATCAAATAAATTTATATAGATATACGTACTAAAACATAATTTCTTTGGTTGTTTAAGTAAAATAATTTGTATCACCAAACTAAATAATAAGCATTAAATTTACTACGATTTTGCAATAAATGTAAGAGGAGGGGTAAAATCAAATTATTTAGTTTTAGGTATGCAATGATTTTACTTATTATTATATAAAAATTATTTATAAGGAGTGGTAAAGAAATGGTAAAAAAAAGTTTGGCACTATTTTTGGTACTTGCTATGGTTATGACTCTTTTAGTTCCACAAGTGCTGGCAAGTACAGAAATTGATGTAAAAGGTAATGAGGAAGAAACTATATTGCCTTCAGTATTGCCTAAGTTCATGTACGGAGACTTAGATGGGGATCTAAAGATTACAAGTGTAGATTACTCAAAAATTGTAAGACATATTATGTATGAAGAGAGATTGCTGCCGGGTACTCCACAGTTTAAAGCCGCAGATCTAAATGGGGATGGTAAAGTTGATAGTATTGACGCAACATGTTTAGGAAGATACATACTTGAAATAATAGTTAAGTTCCCAGTTGAAAATAAGGAAGAAGATCCAAATGAGATTAAAGTTATAACAGAAAAAACAGATACTGTTGCTGACTGGTCTTTAAATACCTTGTCTCATGCAAGTGCTGACATAAAAGCTTCAAAACTAACAGGAGCAGAAGTACAAATTATAAACGAAGGAACTTCAGAGGATGACATACAGCTTATATATAACGACCTTTTTGAGCTGGTTAAAGGAGAGTACAATTTATCCCTTTCTTTTGGAGGATTTTCTGCACGTCCACGCAATTTAAGAGTTGTTTTAGAAAAAGATGATATAAATGGGGAAGTTATTTTAGATCAGGTAGTGAAAATTACACTAAATGAAACTCTAGAATCTGTTGAAATTCCTTTTACAGTAGTTGAAGATTTGTCTGCTAAACTTTCCATACGCTTAGGATATTTTGACGAGACAACAACCACTGGATATCATACAGTTAAAGTAAGTAATCTAGTTATTGAAAGAACAGGAGATTATCAAGATCCAACTGAGCCAGGGGAAGTTGTAATTGACCCAGACCGTTTTAATAACAGGGTTCCTAATGGGGATTTTTCAAAAGGAACAAATGGATGGTGGAGCAATGAATGTACACTAGCAGTTAAAGACGGTGTTGGAGTAGTTGAACTTGAAGGTGGTTCAGTAGATCCATGGGATGTTATGATTGGCTACTATCAGGTATTCCAATTAAAAGGTGGAGTTACTTACCAGGTATCATTTGATATTGCAAGTGAAGTAGAGCAAGACATAAGATTCCAAATAGTAAATGATGGTGAAAAAGATGCTGAAGTATTTGCTAAATCTGTTACAGTTCCTGCAGGAAATGAACTTACCACATTTACATTTGATGATTTTGAACCAGCGGATGATTTCGGTGCAAAATTTGCATTCCAATTAGGTTCTTTTGGTGAAGAAGGAGAAAAATATAATATTTATGTAGATAATATTGAAATAAAAGAAATACCAAATATTACATATGCTGATGTTACTAATGGAAGTTTTACAGGAAACAAAAATGGATGGTGGGCATCAGATACATGTGGTTTTACAGTAAACGATGGTTGTGCTGAATTGGAAATTGAAGGTGGACATGAAAACCCATGGGATGTTATGATGGGTAACTGGCGTGCTTTCACTGTAGAAGCAGGAAAAACATATACAATTTCCTTTAATATAGCATCTGAAATTGAAAAAACAGCAATATTCCAAATTGTTGACCCTTCACAACCTGATGAAGATAATGAAATATATGCAAGAACATTTGAAATACCTGCTGGTGAAGAATTACAAACTGTAGTACTTGATGATTTTGAAGTGCCAGAAGATATTGATGTACTGCTGCAATTCCAGCTTGGAGGTTATGGAGAAAAAGAAGAAACATATTTGGTATACCTTGATGATGTAGAAGTTTTCTACATTGACTATGGTGCTGGAGAAGGAAAAAAAGATCCTCATGGCAACATGGTAAGAAATGCGGACTTTTCATCAGGAACTAAAAATTGGGGACTATTTTCCATGGCTGATGGAAAGGCAACTTTTAGTGTAGTAGATGAAGAAGCAGTAATAAACATTACCAATACTGGTACTGAAGATTATGCAATACAGTTCTATCAAGATGGTGTTAAGCTTTACGAAGGAAACGTATATAAGCTATCCTTTAAATACAAATCAAATGTGGAAAGAGAAGTACAAGTCCG
>DUVG01000016.1 GCA_012841175.1 Clostridium sp. | reverse complement strand
CAAAATCAGTAAACTCAGGTTTTAATACAGCATGATCAATAGCTTTTGCCACAATATTTTTTATATCCAATTCTTTTCCCCCCTAATAAAAATTTAAAACAATACTGAAATTATATCAATAACATCTTCATCTACAACAGAATAACAAATCTCAAGACCACTTCTTTTTCCTTCTATTATACCTGCTGCCTTGAGTTTTGCAAGATGTTGGGACACTGTGGATTGAGGTAATTTCAAGCATTCTTGTATTTTTGTTACATTGCACTTATTATCTATCAACCCTTTTACAATGCACAACCTATGTGGATGTGCTAAAGCCTTTATTTTTTCGGCCTTTTGCTCATATATTTTAGTATCTTCCATGGGGTCTTCCTCCTGTTATTTGTATATCTTGATTATATGATATTATTTACAAAATTTTATATTTCACTGCAAATTAAAGACCATCTTTTTTCATTGCATTTACTATTCTGCAATGGTTTATAAGATCCTCTTCTGATTTTGCTTCGTGTACATAGTTTAATCCATATGGCCAAAAATGCTGTCTATCCCCTTTTAAAACTGCACTATTGTCTCCTGTAATAGCCTTAAGTTCTTCTGTTGCATGTTTTCCTGTATAGACACCATCTACTATTAAGTTCCACCATGCATTGGTGGTTCCCACTCCAATAGTATGTGAAATTTCATGCATTGCAGTAACATGATTCATATAGCTTTTATTTCCAAATCTTATTGTGCCGTTTATGTTCCCGTCAGCTGTTGAAACAGACGGTTCGTATAAAACTTTAATTTCCTTTGTTATTGTAGTATATGTATTATAATAGTATACTGCTGTTTCCATAGCCTCTTCTATTCTTGTATATGCATCTAGTTGATCAGCAGTAGGATTTTGTGCCTTTACAATTGTATATGTAACATTTCCTGTTTGCTTCGGCGTTGGTGTAGGCGTTGGTGTAGGCGTTGGTTGTGAAGATGCAGGAAACTCTGATATAATCTCTAAAATATATCTTATCATCAACACATAATCATTAGAGTCTATAGAACCATCCCCACTTACATCTGCTGCTTTCTCTCTGTACTGATATGAAAAAGAGTCTTGAATACCTAGTACATATCTTTTTATCAAGGAATAATCAGCTGAATTAATTCTGCCATCTCCATCAACATCTCCATATATAAACTGATCGGAAAAAACAACACATGTAAAGCATGTGATACTCAACAAAAAAACAACAAACAATGTAATTAATGATTTCTTTTTCATAGCACTCATTTTCCTTTCACTATATTTCCTCTCTAATATTAATTATTCGAATAAAAATTATTTTTTAGACTATTTTTTGTATAATTCGCACATCCTTCACTATTCAATATAGGTCCAGTACAAATCCATGTCCTGAATAGAGGTTTTCCCCCTTACCAATCCTTTATACTTTGGATTTATGGCATAATCAAGACCTAAAAAGTAAACTGGCACTACTGGCATATCTTCTATCATTATTTGTTCAGCTTCAATGAGTAAATCCATTCTTTTTTCTTCATCTTTTTGATTAATTACTTCATGTAAAAGTTTATTAAATTGGTCATTGTTATAAAAGGCCATGTTAAAAGGGTTATTAATTTTAAAAACATTTAGATATGCTAAGGCATCATTAAAATCACCTGCCCACATCATTAAAGAAAGTTGATAATTTTTTTTCATCATTCTATCTACCATAATTTCATGAGGCATAACTTGTATTTCTACTTCAATTCCTAAGTTTTCTTTCCACATATTTTGAAAAGCCTGCGCATCTCTTTTTGACCCTTCCTTGTCGTCAACTAAAAGTGTTAACTTAGGTAAGCTGCTAAGGTCTAGCTGGGCTAATCCTGTCTTTAAAAGACTTTTTGCCTTTTCCCCATCATTATCCCCAAATAAATCTCCCACATTTCTTCTAAATGAACCATTAACCCCTTTTACAATTGGATTGACAAATGCATAAGCCTCTTTAGAACTATTGCCAACAATCTCCTCAACCAATGTCTTTCTATCTAGAGAATAGGCAAGGGCTTTTCTAATATTTTTATTTTTTAATATATTATCTTCATTGTTTATAGATATGTAT
>DUVG01000122.1 GCA_012841175.1 Clostridium sp. | reverse complement strand
TAGCCTCAACTTAAGCTTAATATCTTCAGGTGGGGATTTTACTCCACCTGATAATTATTTAAAAAACCAGAGTTAAAAGCCCTATTATCTGAGGTTTACAAAATAAATAATAATTTTGTAAGTTTAAATATTAATATATTATCATTTATTTTTTAAATCCATTATTATATAATTAACTTAACAGAAGATTTCAAACTTTCTTGTAGCAGTTTAGATTTGCATTTTATTTTACGCCTCAGAGATGCTTACTTACTTTTATTCATCTAAAATCAATATTTGTTTTATCGAAAGTTGGGGAGAATGTCCGAAAGATATTTAGGGGAGCTACGTTATTTATTTGGGGAGTTAGATATATAAGATTATTTTAATTTAGGGGAAGAAACAAGAATATTAAAGATTTAAAATGAAATTAATCATTGATTTTAGTTGATGAGATCGGTTATATTTAATGTAAGTTGTGCATCTTGGTATAGATTTAGATATTTTATGATTGACACCCTTAAAAGGGTGTTTTTTTATGTCTTCTTTTTTATATCAAACTCATAAATTTAAGAAAGTATTGTATATCCATAGGGGAATTTGTTATAATTTTATTAATAACAATTTGTTTTGTAGGTGAGGAGCTTATATGTCAGAAAAAACCATATACAAAGAAGATACCATAACAAATTATAAAAAACCAAAAATGTACCGTGTTATACTTTTAAATGATGATTACACAACGATGGATTTTGTAGTTGAAATATTAATGTCAGTGTTTCACAAAGATCCTTTTGAAGCAACACAAATTATGCTAGATGTTCATCAAAGGGGAAAAGGAATTGTAGGTGTTTATACTTACGATATAGCTAAAACCAAAGTAACTCAAGTTGAACAACTTGCAAAAGAAAAAGAATTTCCACTAGGTATTATTATGGAACCAGAATGATAAAACTTTTCATTATTTCACTTAGAAAGGGTGAAGTTTTATGAAATTAGATGATACTACAAATAAAATAATTATGGCAGGTTATAACCAAGCAAAACAGCAAAAACATGAATACTTTACGCCTGAACACATTTTATATGCATCTCTTTTCTTTGATGAAGTTAGAACCATTTTAAAGAGCTGTGGAGGAAATATTGAAAATATAAAACAAGATCTTATATCTTTTTTTAAAGAACACATGAGCATTATAGAAGATTCAGAGCCTATTGAGTCTATTGGTGTAAATAACGTAATTCAGTCCACTGCTTACCACTGTATGTCATCAGGCAAAGATGTAATATATATTGGTGATATTATAGCTTCACTTTATAATTTAAAAGAATCTTTTGCCTGTTATATACTTGAAAAAAACGGTGTTAAAAAAATAGATCTTTTAAGATATATTTCTCACGGTGTATCTTTTGTACCCGCTAAGTCTAAAGATACATCTTTGCAAACTGTAGAACCTCAGATAAAAGAAGACTCTGAAGAAGATGTGCCTGAAAGCGAATTTTTAAGTAATTTCACCATTGAACTTACAGCTAGGGCTAGAAAAGGAGAAATTGACCCTCTCATTGGTAGAGAGGATATTATAAACAGAACCATTCAAGTTCTATCTAGAAGGTTAAAGAACAACCCTATCCATGTTGGAGAGCCTGGAGTTGGAAAAACTGCTATAACAGAAGGTTTAGCTACTATGATAGCGGAGGGTAATGTTCCTAAATCTTTAAAAAACAACAAAATATACTACCTGGATATGGGAAGCCTAATTGCTGGAACTAAGTATAGAGGTGATTTTGAAGAAAGAATAAAAAAAGTATTAACTGAGATACAAAGCCAGAAAAAAGCTATTGTATATATAGATGAAATTCATACAATAGTTGGAGCTGGTTCTGTCTCTGATGGTGCTATGGATGCCTCTAATATAATAAAACCCTTTTTAACTCAAGGAACACTACGCTTTATAGGGTCTACCACCTATGAAGAATATAAAAAATATTTTGAGAAAGACCGTGCCCTCTCTAGAAGATTTCAAAAAATTGATGTGCCTGAACCATCTGTTCAAGACACTTGCAAAATATTACTAGGATTAAAGGACCGGTACGAAAAATTTCACAATGTAAAATACACTGATAACTCTTTAAGACTTGCAGCAGAATTATCTGCAAAATATATTCAGGACAGATATCTTCCTGATAAAGCTATTGACGTTATGGATGAAACTGCTGCCTATGTAAGGCTTAATTGTGAAGATGAAGAAAAAACCATAACAATAAAAGACAAAGATATTGAAAGAACTGTATCTTCAATTGCCAGAATACCTAGGCAAAGTGTTTCTCGTGATGAAATTACAAAACTTAAAAATTTAGATAAAGAATTAAAATCCGAAATATTTGGACAAGACAAAGCTATAGATACTGTAACCACAGCAATTAAAAGATCAAGAGCAGGTTTTAATGAAGGGGAAAAACCCGTGGCCTCTCTTCTTTTTGTTGGACCTACAGGAGTTGGAAAAACAGAACTTTCAAGGCAGCTATCTAAAATTCTTGATATTCCTCTAATAAGATTTGACATGAGTGAATACCAGGAAAAGCACACAGTAGCAAGGCTTATTGGTTCCCCTCCAGGTTATGTTGGTTATGAAGAAGGCGGACTTTTAACTGAATCAATCAGAAAAAATCCCCACTGTGTCCTTCTTTTAGATGAAATTGAAAAAGCACATCCAGACATATTTAATGTGCTGCTTCAAATTATGGACTATGCTACTCTTACAGAAAACAATGGCAAAAAAGCCGACTTTAGAAATGTCATATTAATAATGACTTCTAATGCTGGTGCAAGAGAAGTTGGCAAAATAATGATAGGTTTTGACAAAAGAAATGTAGATGTAAGTGCCATGACCAAAGAAGTTGAAAGGGTGTTTTCTCCTGAATTTCGAAATCGTTTGGATGACATCGTAGTTTTTAATCATATAAGTGAAAAAATGGCCATTCTCATAGCTAAAAAAGCCATAAATCAATTTAGAGAAAAACTCAAAGAAAAAAATATCAAACTTAGAGTATCCTCTAAATGTTATAAATGGCTTGCTGACAAAGGAGCAACTTCTGTTTTTGGCGCCCGGGAAATATTAAGAATTGTACAAGAAGAAATTAAAACATATTTTGTGGACGAAGTTTTATTTGGTGAATTATCTAAGGGTGGAACTGCTTTTATAGATATAGTTGATAACCAAATAAAAATTCGTAAAATAGTATAGGATTGATGTAAAATGCCAATTTTTCAACTTACAGATGATATAATTTTTCCTCATCCTTCTCTTGCAAATGAAGATGGTATTTTAGCTATAGGAGGAGACTTAAGTGTTGAACGTCTCCTTCTTGCTTATGCAAATGGAATTTTCCCTTGGTATACTGATGAACAGCCTATAATCTGGTGGTCCCCGGACCCTAGATTTGTCCTTTACCCTAAAGATATAAAAATATCAAAATCAATGAAAAAGTTTTTTAAAAAAAACTTATATAAAGTTACCCTTGATACTTCTTTTGAAAAAGTAATTTCCATGTGTGCAGATTTAAGAGTAAACGATACTTGGATTACTGCTGAAATGATGGAAAGCTACATTATGCTGCACAAGTTAGGATTTGCCCACTCCGTTGAAGTTTGGTATGAAAACTCTCTTGTTGGTGGTCTTTATGGAGTATCCTTGGGAAATTGTTTTTTTGGAGAGTCTATGTTTTCTACAATGGATAATGCCTCAAAAACAGCATTGATTTTTTTATCTGAAAAACTTATGGAAAAAGATTTTCTCCTAATAGATTGTCAAGTTTACACCAAACATCTAGAATCTATGGGGGCTTTAAATATCCCAAGAGACCACTTTTTAAAACATCTTAAAGTTTCTGCTGGTAAAAAAACTCTTATTGGCAACTGGAGTAAGTATTTTTTTTAAAATTTTAACACCTGTTTGGTTAATTTTCTTTTGCCTCTTTAAACAGAATAAAAAAATAATATTTAACCTAAGCTAAATATGCAATTTGTTTATAAAATGAAGAAAGGAAATTTAATATATGAAAAATAAAAAAAAGTTAATGTTAATACTTCTTGCTCCCTTAGGCTACCTGCTTTTCTTTTTTTCATCCTTTTCCCCTAATACAGTTGAAAGAGTTTATTCAAATTTTATATTCAAGGGAATTGCCAGACTTTTTAGTGTTTTAACAGGATTCATTCCCATATCTGTAGGAGAGTTGTTTATAGTATTAATATCTTTATTTGTGCTGGTAAAACTTATACTACTAATAGTTAAAATAATTAAAAATCCATCAATTGCTTTTGAAATACTTGGAAATACTTTTTTAAATGTTCTCGTTATTTTAAGCATAACATACTTTTCTTTTATACTATTATGGGGGCTTAACTATCAAAGGCTTCCCTTTAGTAACACTGCAAACTTAGATGCTAGCCCTGCTACAACCTTAGAGCTTGCCAAAGTATGTGAAGACCTTTTAATTAGGGCAAATGAACTTAGAGAATTAGTTAATGAAGATGAAAATGGGGTTATGGTACTGTCTTCTAACATAGATTCTACTCTCAAAAGAGCATATATAGGTTATGAAAATGCAGAAAAAATCTACCCTGCCCTTAGGGGCAAATATGGACGACCTAAAGGGGTAGTGTTCTCAGAAGTGCTGTCTCACTTAGGCATCACTGGAATATATTCAGTGTTTACAGGGGAAGCAAATGTAAACATTTCTGCTCCCCCATCTTCAATCCCATTTACAACCTGTCATGAAATTGCTCATCAAATAGGTTTTTCCCGTGAAGACGAAGCCAATTTCATTGCATACATTACTTGCAAATTCCACCCAGATGTGGACTTCCAATACTCTGGTATATTTATGGCATTAAGATATGCTTCCAATGCTCTTTATCTCCATGACCAAGAAAAGTATTGGCTACTTAGAGAAAAATACAGTGACAAGATGTTAAGAGATGCCACTGCAATTAGCGAGTATTGGAAACAATATGATTCCCCTGTGCAAGAAATTTCTTCTTCAATAAACGATACATACCTTAAATCAAATATGCAAAGTGATGGTATAAAAAGTTATGGTCGAATGGTAGATCTCCTTATTGCAGAATATAGGGAAAAATAATATTTATTTGCTAAATTCTTCATCTATATATCAGAAGCATTTGGTATCTGGTCTATAGTTTGCACATCTTGATCTGTCTGATATCTGTAAATCTCAAAATTAAAAACAATAAGAATAAACATAAATATAGTTGACACAGTCGCTGAAGAAATAGCAACTACTTCTTTAAGGTTTTTCATTAGAATAGCCATAATGGTTGAGTTTACAACAGATGTTCCAAATCCCAATAATAGGGTTATACCAATTGTTGGCCAAAAATATGCTCTTATTGCTGATATCCCTCTAGATATAGCAGAAAACGCTCCTGTTTTATCTGTTACTACCACAGCAAATCCCATTATGGTAACATTGGTCAAAAAGATAGAAAATATAATACCTAAAAGAGCCATCAAAATTATAATTAACGTCATAGCTGCTACTGATGTCTGGCCTATAATACCAACAATCAATGTAACTATAAACACTGCTAAACCAACACCTATAAACAAAAACATCAATGAAAAACAGTATAATATAAACTTCAAAACATTATTTTTCATTTCTACAAAAAAGCTGCCAAAACTTGCTTTTCCTTCTGAATAAATTCTATTTATAATTCCATAGGTTGCAGGTATAATTAACAAGAACAAAATAAAAGAGATACCCATTACATTCCTTAAACCATCTGGATCAGGAATAATTTGCTTCATTATTTCTTCCGTTATTTGGGGATTGTTGTTGATATATTGGTTGCCCCTAGCGCTAATCTCTTGTAATATACCCTCTAGTTCACTAATATTTGTTTTTAGGAAAAAGGTAAAAGTGTAAAATAAGTTAACTAAAAATAAAGGTATTACAAAAATTATGTTTTTACCTAAAAACTTAAATGAATTTTCTAAAAACCTCATAAGTACTCCCTCCTGGTAAAATATAATTAAAAATAAAGTAATTACTGGTTGCTAAATATTTCTATTACATTATAAAACAAATTAACCTTAATGTCCATAATTATATTATTAATTTTTATAAATTATAGATAATCTCTAAGCTGAGTTTTTTTATTTGTCCTATCTCTATATATTTCAAAACCAAAAACCATAAGTATATAAATACACGCTGAAAGCAAAAAACTTTTAATAGTAGCACCAACAATAAAAACATTTTCTATTACACCACCAATAAGTGCAATTATTGTAACATATAAAAATCCCATAGCAAAAGTTATTCCAATACTGGACCAAAAATATGATTTAACCAATTTAAAGGCCTTAATAAGCCCTTCAAAAACCTTCATATCATCCCATGCCATAGCTATAAACCAAATATTAAAAACATTAAATATATGACACAAAATTATTATTGATGCAATAATAATTCCAGCAAAAACAGCCAAACCTAATTGCCAAGAAATAGAGTATATAAAAGGAAAAATAAAAAGAACTATAGTGTAAATAATCCCAACTGCTACTATAAAAAGTAATACAGTAAATAAATACGGTATAAATTTAGTAAAATATTTCTTTAATGAAGTAAAAAAAGAACCTAGACCTGTTTTAGCTGTTTCATAACCTTTAATAATCATTCCGTATGTTGCGGGCAAAATAAAAGCACTTAATAATAATGCCAATAAAACAACGTACACTATCGAAAGTATATTTGGTGTTATTTGAACTAGTACATCATATAAATCAATATTTGCAGTTTCACCAGTATCCATAGTGATTTCTGCTATTTCGTTTAACACATTACTTATTTCTTTTATAGCTGGGCTACCTAGAAATATTATAACACTGTTCATAATAAACAAAGGTACAATTAGAAATATATATTTTCCCCAGAACTTAAAAGCATTCTCTAAATATTCCATAAAACATCCCCCTTTTAAAGCTTCATCTTTTATAAATTCTCACTACATTATAAAATTGATTTAATAAAATGTCCACTCAAAACAAAATATCACCTAAGCTTTAGGTGAGTATTATACTCCACCTAAAGCTCCTTTTTTGAAATTTATCCCATAATCACTTCAATATAATGCTTATTTTTATCATTTACAAGGGATATTTTATTGCCCTCTATCTCCTTATTATCTGCAATAACCTT
>DUVG01000121.1 GCA_012841175.1 Clostridium sp. | reverse complement strand
ACTACTTTATTAATGCGTTACCCATATTCCTAAAGGAAAAACTCTCATTATTGTCCTGCGAAAGTTGAGTAATATAGTAATGTCCGATATAATTTATTGAGATATTTGTTTATTTACAATAAATAACAGGTGTTAGGTGGTGATTAAGTGTCAATTGATTTAATTAAATCAATAAGGGAAGCGGAAGAACAGGCAGAACAAATCAGAATAAAATCCTTAGAAAACTCAAGGCAGATTCTTTCTGATGCACGGGAAAAAGCCAAAAAAATTCTTGAAGAGGCAGAAGAAAGTGCTGATAGAGAGTCTAAGGAGATTATTGAGAAGGCTAAAAATTCTGCAAATGAAGAAATTGAAAAGCTCAAGGAAGAAGTTTCAAAAGAATGCAACACCATTAAAAGTAATTCTAGAAAAAATCTAGATAAAGCAGTAGATATAATAATAGGAAGGATTGTGAAGCCTGATGGCAATAGTTAATATGAATAAATTGTCACTAATAGGCCTAAAATCAGATAAGGAACGCATACTTGAAAACCTTATGAAGATGGGCGTAGTGGAAATTACAGACTTGAGCGAAAAAATGTCGTCAGATGATTGGAAACAGTTGGTTTCAAATGAAGAAAACTCCGAAGAGATATCTAAGCTTAATGGTAAACTTGAAAAAATATCTGCAACAATTGATTATTTATCAAAATTTGATACTAGGAAAAAAGGTCTTTTTGAAGCAAAAAGAGCAGTAAGCATTAATGACTACAGCATTGTTATTAACAATCAAAATCAACTTTGGAAGGTTATTGACAATGTTTCTAAATATGATAAAAAACTCTCAAACTTAAAATCAAAGATAAATAAAAATACAAATCTCATTTTAAATTTAAAGCCTTGGGAAAAATTAGATATTCCTCTTGATATGAAGGGCACTAAAAATACCGCTGTGCTCACAGGTGTGGTTCCTGAAATTTCTAATACAAATAGTTTAAGTGAGGAGCTTTCTAGAGAAGTTCCAGAAAGCCATTTTGAAGTTATTAGTAAAGACAGGGAACAAAGTTACCTTCTTGTTGTTTATCTAAACTCAAAAGAAGATGATGTTATGAAGGTACTTAAGCAGTATGGTTTTTCTAAATCATCTTTAGAAAAATTTTCCGGCACTGCAAATGAAAATATACAAAGTTTATCAAAAGATATCAAGAGTATTGAAAATGAGATTTCTTCCATAGAAGAAAAAATAGCTTCTTTTGCAAATTATCAAGGGGACCTTGAGATTTTACACGACCATATACTTGTTGAAAGAGACAGAAAAAAAGCAGCTGGTATTATATTTAACACCAATGATTCTTTTTTTCTTGAAGGATGGGTTCCAGAAACTGCATCAGACCTGGTAAAGGAAGCTATTGAAAAAAGCTGCGACTGCTTTTTAGAAATTGTCGAACCAGGCAAAGATGAAGATTATCCTATTTTACTTGTAAATAGGGACTTTGCACGTTCTGTGGAACCAATTACAGAAATGTACAGCCTGCCAAATAGGAATGAAGTTGACCCAAATACCATAACTGCCCCATTTTTTGTTCTATTTTTTGGACTAATGCTAGGTGACGGTGGTTATGGGCTTATAATGTCAATCGCTTCAATATTTGTCTTGTTGAAATTTAAATTAGATGATGGCATGAAAAAGTTTATGAAGCTCATGATGTACTGTGGTTTTGCCACAATGCTATGGGGTGCCCTTTTGGGAGGTTGGTTTGGGATTGAAGCTTTAGGGAAAACTGCCTTGTGGTTTAGCCTTACAGATGAACCTCAAAAAATGCTTAGTTTCTCCCTTCTTTTTGGTGTCATCCATATCTATGTGGGACTTGGTGTAAAAGCCTATAACCTTTACAGGCAAAAAAAATACTTAGACATTATATTTGACGTGTTTTTCTGGTATGTAATGTTTACAGGTTTTGCACTTTTTTTGCTTCCATATATTCCTATAGTTGATAAAGATGCTGTAACAGAACTGGTTCAGCTGGGTAAATATCTTCTTGTAATTGGAGCGGTACTGCTTATTCTAACCCAGGGCCGCCACAATAAAAACATTATAGGAAAAATTATAGGTGGTGCTTCAAGTCTTTATGATTTGATAGGGTTTTTAAGTGATCTTTTATCCTATTCAAGACTTTTAGCCTTAGGACTTGCAAGTTCAGTTATAGCAGCAATTGTCAATGAATTAGGCTTAATGATGGGATTTAGTAATATTTTAAAAGTGGTATTTGTTGTAGCAGTTTTAATCTTTGGACACCTGTTTAATTTTGCAATAAATGCTCTT
>DUVG01000120.1 GCA_012841175.1 Clostridium sp. | reverse complement strand
TCTTTAAAATAAATTTGTTTTACAGCAAAGACGACAAATAACTTTTGTAATTATTGCCTGGCTGGATTAAACCAGCCAGGCTTAATGTTTTATTATTAGTCGCCACCGCCACCTTCGGCACCTTCTCCTTCGGCACCTTCTCCTTTGGCACCTTCTCCAACCTTTCCAACATCATCATTCTTTACAGTAACGTTAACTTTATCTTTATCATCAGTCGGTTTAACATCTGCTTTTCCAAGAGCTGAATAAACTGTAATCTCATAACCTTCGTGACCATCCCATTGTGGTTTATAATTATCATAACTAGCCGTTACTCCTTCTGGTGGAACAAGATAAGGTCCATAAGATTTACCGTCAATCTCTACTTTCTTTTGAAGTGCTACAATTAAATCTGATGATTTACCACCAGAAGTAACACCTATCTTTCCCAAGGTCATATCTGATGTTTCTACCATGTAAGCTGATATTGCTTTTGCAATTTGGCCAGCAGTTTTTTCGTCTGATCTTCTCTGTGAACTAGTAAATACCCCTGCAAACATGCCAAATGCCAACGCTGCCAAAATACCCATTATTGCGATAACTATAAGTAACTCAACCAATGAAAAACCTTTTTGATTTTTTAACATTTTTTTCATACTTAGCCCTCCTATTATTTTTTATGTTTTTTATATTTACTCCCATGCCCATGCCACTTATCATATTCCTAGAAATATGTAAGCTCATATCCCCCCCAAAACTTTTTTTGGAATTAGATGATAATGTAACATAAGCAAAAATTACTATGCTAATTCTTGGTATAGCGCAAACATTGGTGACAATACACTTAATACTATAAATCCAACCACTACCGCAAGAAAAATCATTATCATTGGTTCTATAAAGCTTGTAAGCTGCTGTAGTGATCTCTCAACTTCCTGCTCATAAAAATTTGCCGATTTTTCAAGTGCAAAATCAAGATTACCAGATTCTTCACCTATTCTTATCATTGAAATAACCATATGTGGAAAGTACTTCACTCCAGCTAGTGGTACTGTTAATCCTCTACCCTTTTTTACTTCTTCTATAACGTAAGAAATTTTTTGCTGAATTACTGCATTACCTATAACTTTTGCAACAACTTCCATAGCTTGTATCAATAAAACCCCACTTGCCATTAAAGTTCCTAACGTACTTGTAAACCTTGAGGTAATAATATTTTTTGTTACATTTTTAAATACTGGTAAATTAATTGCTAACTTCCCTACTAATAATTTTCCATCCGGTGTTCGTATGAAATAACCTATTGCAATTACTATAGCTATAATTCCACCTGTAATGATATACCAGAATTTTTTAAAAAAAGTACTTACAGCTATTAATGCTTTCGTGTAAATAGGGAGTTCTACATTAAAGCTAGTAAGAACTTCTGCAAACTGAGGTACCACTTTCACCATTAATACAAATATAACTAATACAGCTATCACAGCTACTATTATAGGATATGTCATAGCACCTTTAATTTTTTGACTTAATTTAAATTGGGCCTCAAAGTAGTCAGCCATTCTAATAAAAACTAAATCTAATTGTCCACTTAGCTCCCCTGCTTCAACCATATTTATAAGTATATCTGGAAATATATCTTCATGCTGCCTAAATGCATTTGACAACGCCATACCTTTCTGTATATTGTCATACACATCACTTACGCAAGATTTTAAAGTTGGATTTGTTGTCTGTATTTTTAAAACTTCTAGGGATTGAGATATAGGTACACCTGCTTCTAATATTATAGCAAATTGTCTGCAAAAAACAGCTAAATCTTTAAGCTTTACTCTTTTTTTAAATATTTTAATTTCACTAATATCATTAATTGCTGTTTTTTCTACAATTTCTACAACTTTATACCCTTTTTCTTCTAATATTCTCCTAAGTTCTTGTTCATTATCTAATTTTACTTCTCCAGCTAATACCTTACCCGACTCGGTTTTAACCTTGTAGTTATAAGTTGGCATCTTCAAACCCCCAAAATATTATTCACTACACACTATTATATATATAAAACCAATAATAATCTTATAAAACACATACTTAGAACAGCTAATTAGTATTGAAAACAATTAAATTGCTTTGAAATGGAACGACGTATTAATGCATACAATGGAATACTAGATTTAGGATGAATAGAAATAGAGAAAATATATATCATCTCCCACATAATATTTATTCAATACAATCCGAACACAGACCATTTATACACCTATTAATACTTCATATATATATATTTTAATACATTTTATCAAAAAATACTAGTCCTTTTTTAAATTTACATAGAAATTATTTTTCTCAAATTATCTAAGTCAACTGCATACTGACAAGCAGTATCATAATCTATAAGTTCTTGTTTATATAAATCCGAAATACAGCTGTCCATAGAATACATGCCAAATTGTGAACCTGTTTGAATACAAGTATCAACTTGATGGGTACGACTTTCACGAATAAGGTTTGCAATAGCAGGAGTCCAAACCATAGTTTCGGTTGCTAGTACACGACCTTTTCCATCAGCCTTTGGTAAAAGCTGCTGGGAAATGATACCCTCAAGAACTGTTGACAACTGTGTTCTTACCTGTCCCTGCTGGTGTGGAGGGAAAACGTCAATAATTCTGTCTATTGTTTTTGCAGATCCAATTGTATGTAATGTTGAAAGCACTAAGTGACCTGTTTCTGCAGCTGTAAGAGCAGTTGAAATGGTTTCTAGGTCTCTCATCTCACCTATTAATATTACATCTGGGTCTTCCCTTAATACCGCTCTTAAAGCATTTGAATAAGATAATGTATCTGCACCTATTTCTCTTTGATTAATAACACTTTTATTGTGCCTATGTAAAAACTCTATAGGGTCTTCAATTGTCACTATATGACATTTTCTTTTACTATTTATATAATTAATCATTGCAGCTAATGTGGTTGATTTACCATGACCTGTAGGTCCGGTTATTAAAATCAAACCTCTTTGCTTTAAGGATAAATCATAAACTAAACCTGGAAGACCAAGGTCCTCAATCAAAGGAATATCTGTAGGAATTGGTCTTAGTGCTATTGCACATGTTGCCCTTTGTTTAAAAACATTCATTCTAAACCTTGCAACTCCTGGCACTGTATAAGATGCATCAACTTCTCCTTTTTCTAAAAATGTCTCATAAAGTCTGTTATTAAGACACTGCTTGGCCAAATGTACACAATCATGGGGAGTCAATATGGGCTCATTTAAATAAATAAGATCTCCATTAACTCTTATTACAGGAGGCACACCTGCACAAATATGTAAGTCAGATGCTCCTGCTTCCACTGTCTTTATAAGTAAGTCATTTAATTCCATACCCTACACCCCTTCTAATTAATCTTCAGAATATGCTATACGAAGCATTTCATCTATTGTTGTTACTCCATTTTTAACAACTCTAGCACAATTCATTCTCAATGTCTTCATGCCATTTCTTAACGCTGCCTCTTTAATTACATCTGCATTTTCATTCTTTGCTATTAACTCTCTTATTTCTCTGTTAACTGTCATTATCTCATATACAGCTATCCTGCCTCTATATCCTGTATTATTACATTCTTCACAACCTACAGCTTTATATATTTCTACTTCTTCACCTTCTTTTAAATCCAGTGAGTTTCTTTCAAACTCATCAGGTTCAATTTTTTCTCTACACTTTTTACAAAGCCTTCTTACAAGTCTTTGAGCAATAACACCAACAACTGATGATGACATCATAAATGGCTCAATTCCCATATCTATCATTCTTGTAATAGAACTTGCAGCGTCATTAGTGTGAAGAGTACTGAAAACTAAGTGACCTGTAATAGCAGCTCTTGTTGCTATTTCTGCAGTTTCAGAGTCCCTTATCTCCCCTACCATTATTATGTCAGGGTCCTGTCTTAGAAAGGAACGTAAAGCTGCGGCAAATGTAAGCCCTGCTTTAACGTTAACCTGCACCTGGTTGATACCTCTTATAGTACTCTCAACAGGATCTTCAACGGTTAAAAGATTTACATTTGGTTTGCACAATTCTCTTAATGCTGTATATAAAGTTGTAGATTTACCACTTCCTGTAGGTCCTGTTACCAGTACTATGCCATGAGGATGTGCAATGATTTCATCAAATTTCTCCATATCATCTTCAAAGAAACCTAAATCTTTTTTATCTACCTGAAAACCTTCTTTGTCGGCTATTCTTATAACAACCTTTTCTCCAAACATTGTGGGCAGTACAGAAACACGCATGTCATAATCTTTTCCATCTATCTTTATACCTATTCTACCATCCTGTGGAATTCTCTTTTCTGCTATATTAAGACCACTTATAATCTTAACTCTTGCAACAAGTGCTGAAATAATTTTTCTATCATGTTTCATTATTTCAACTAATTGTCCGTCTATTCTAAATCTTATAAGAACACAATCTTCTTGAGGTTCCATATGTATGTCACTAGCCCTGCTAGCAACAGCTTTTTGGAAAATGATATTAACCATTTTAACAATGGGGGCATTTTCCAATACATCTATATCTACAATTTCTTCTTCTTCTTCTGCTTCAGTTATTTCAACGGCTATTTTTTCATTTACCTTTTTAATTTCTTCTTCAAGGTCAATAGCTTCTTTATCTCTTTTATCTCTTTCTTCTCTTTCTTTAGAGGCCTTGCCATAATATTTATCAAGCATAACCATAATTTGTTCTTCATCTGCAAGACACGGAATTATATTATGACCTGTTGTAAGTCTTAAGTCATCTATTGAAAATATATTCATAGGGTCGCTCATGGCAACTTTTAAAGAACCATTTGAAATCTTAACTGGAATTAATTTGTGCATTTTAGCAATGTTTCGCGTTACTAAATTTATAATACTTTCTTCTATTTCAATATCTTCTAGATCAATAAATTCTACTCCCATTTGTTTTTGTAAAAATTCATAAAGAGATTTAGTATCTAGATAACCTTCCTTAACCATTATCTTTCCTATAAGTCCACCTTTTTTCACCTGTATGGACAAAGCAGTATCTAGCTGTTCTTGGGTTATTACACCTGATTTAACTAAAAGATTTCCAATTTTATCTTTAAAAATGCCACTTTCAGGCATATCGTCTTGGATATTTAAACTCGCACTAGAAAATTTTTCATCGTTAGAGTCAAACTCTAATTCTGCTGGCTCAAGATCAGCCTTTATGTTGTCATATGCATCTCTTTCAAGAAGCAATGACTCTTGCTCTTTTAATATGTCAGCTTTAGACATTTCATCTGATTCTGGAATTACTTCTTTTTGAGGTTTTTCATCTTCACCAAAATATTTTATAATTAATTTTTCAATTTCCTTTGGATCAGAAAACACTGGTTTTATTTCAAGAGCTGTTGCAAGACGAATGTCATCTATGCAAAAAATATCGGTAGGATCTTGCATTGCAACAGTAAGCACCCCATTTTCTTTGTCAATAGGTATTACTTTGTATCTGTTTGCAATATTTCTGGTTATCAATGTGGGAACACTATCATCTTTAATCTCGTAATTTGCAAGATCTACAAAAGAAATCCCCATCTTAATAGCATTTGCATGCATAATATCTGTTGGCGTTGCAAGTTCAAGCTCTAATAATACATCTTCTATGCCGCAGTCTCTTTCCCTTTGGATGTCCCATGCTTTCTTAAGATCGGTTATTTTTAATACTCCTGTCTCTAAAAGTATTTCATCAATACCCCTCGTATCCACTCCAACCATTTTGTACCCCCAAATATCATATGTAATTATACAGCTTTCCTTGAAAC
>DUVG01000119.1 GCA_012841175.1 Clostridium sp. | reverse complement strand
TAAAAGCTGGTGAAAAAGTTGTTCTTGTTGGTTTCGGTTCTTTTGAAGTGAGAGACAGAGCTGCTAGAAAAGGAAGAAATCCTCAAACAAAAGAAGAAATCACAATCCCCGCATCAAAAGCTCCTGTTTTTAGGGCTGGTAAAGGATTGAAAGAGATTGTTAATAAGTAAAACGTTAAAATATTAAAGACTTGCCCCACTTAGGCAAGTCTTTAATATTTTTTCATTGCAATTCTTATTTTATCCGCCATCATGGCTATGCATTCAGAATTAGTAGGCTTACCCTTGTTATAGTTAATGGTATATCCAAACAAAGAATCCATTGTATCTGGATTACCTCTTGCCCATGCACTTTCAATTGCGTTTCTTATTCCCCTTTCTACTTTTTGAGGAGAAATATTAAACTTCTTTGCAACAGCTGGATACAATGTCTTAGTAATGGCACCAAAACTCTTTGGGTTTTCAACAGCATTAATAATAGCTTCCCTCAAATACTGATACCCTGCCATATGGGGTGGAATGCCTACCTCATGCATTAAGTTTGTTACTTCAACTTCAACATTAAAAGAACAATCGTTTTCATTAGCACAAATCAGTTGAGAATTTTTCACAACAGGTCTGTAAGAAAAAGCCGTCATGTATTTTTCTTCATATAGTTGTCGCACTCTGGTTACTAAAACCTCTATATCAAAAGGTTTAATTATGTAATATTCTGCACCAAGGGAAACCGCCTTTTGTATAAAAACGTCCTGTCCCACTGCAGAAAGCATTATATATATTGGTTTGCGTTCTATATCCATAGTTGACAATCGCTCTAAAACTGCCAAACCATCTAAATTTGGCATTATAACATCTAGTATAACAACCTCTGGCTTTAAAGAAACTATCATATCAATAGCCTTTAATCCATCCTTTGCAATACCAAGTACACTAATATCATCATGTTGATTCATATAATCTTTTAACAATTCTGCAAATTCTATATTATCATCTGCAATTAAAACAGTAATCTTACCTTTCATTTTCCTTCCGCCTTCTAGTATATATAGTTTTTATTACTCCCATAAAAACAATTCTAAAATAATGCTATTTTCTTTCTATACTATTTATTTATATACCATTATAATATACTATTCAATAAAATAATACTATTTTTTGCATTTTTCACTGACAAAATTCATGTCTCCACCTGAATCATTCATAAATTGCACATACTCAGGAAAAGTAACTTTTATAGCTTCAGCAGTATCTATAGTTGTCTCCCCCTCTGCATTTAACCCTGCCAAACTTAAAGCCATAACAATCCTATGGTCGTCATATCCTTTTAATCTACAGCCTTTAAGATTGCTTCTTTTAATAACAAGCCCATCTTCTAACTCTCTTATATCAGCACCCATTTTCCGCAATTCCTCACACATTACTTTAATTCTATCAGTTTCCTTTAGCCTTGCCTGGGGTACATTAACAAGTCTTGTCTCTCCTTCTGCAAAACAGCCTGCAACAGCCATTGCCGGAAGGGCATCAGGAATTGCATTCATATCTATTTCTCTTCCTTTAAGGCCATTACCTTTTATAATAATACTTTGATCTTGAACTTTCACAGAAGCTCCCATGTCCTCTAGTATTGAAAACACCTCTTTGTCTCCTTGGGGATCATTTATATCTAAATTCTCAAGAACAAACTCTCCTCTTGATATCGCTGCCTGTACAGCAAAAAAAGTAGCAGAAGAAAAATCTCCTGGAATGGTAGTGTTCATTGCATTATAACCTTGGCCTCCCTTTATATAAAAAGATTTGTAATTGTTGTTCTTGTATTTTATTCCGAATTTATCTAGCCACCATAATGTAATGTCAACATAAGGAATTTCATTTAATCTGGTAATGTTGATCTCTGTATCTTTTTCAAAAAGTGGTGCATTTATAAGCAATGCTGATAGATACTGGGATGTAACAGAATCTAAATCAGTAACTCCTCCTTTAATTTTCCCCTTAACAATTACTGGTGCCATGTCATTGCTTCTAGTTGAAATAGCTTGTGCCCCTAAATTATTTATCGCCCTTAAAAGCGACCCTAAAGGCCTTTTTCTTATTTGATAGTCCCCTGTAAAAACTGTGTAACCTTCACCTAGAGCAGCTGCAACCGTTCCAAATCTTAGTGTAGTTCCTGAGTTTCCCACATTAATCACATCATCAGGTATAGAAGGTTTTGAATCAAACCCATCTATAACGTATTTGTCCTCTAGCACTTGAATTTTAGCACCTAATGCTTTGCATGTCTTAATTGCCGATTCTGCGTCACTTGAAATTAAAGGATTTTTAATTTCTGATTTTCCTTTTGCCAAAGAGGCAAAAAATAGTGCTCTTATTGTATGGGATTTTGAGCCAGGTATTTTAATTCTCCCACTGGTACTTGACTTTCTTACCTTTAATAGCATTTTTAGTCTCTCCTTTTCTACCGTTCTACTAAACTACCAAGTGTTTTTCCTAATTTGACAGCCAATATTTAGACAAACTTTGCATATAATATTTATTGTAATATTACATGTTTTCAAATAATTTATTTATTATATATATTCTAATATAATAAATGGTTATAGACAAACTTTTATTACTAATATGTTCTATCACTTATAAAAAATATGTGTTAAAATATTTCTATAATGTAACGAAACAATAATTGAAGTATTATAATTAAACCCTAAAATACTATATGATAAGGATGTAATTTTTATGGATGGAACTATACTGATTATTGATTATTCGGAATATGAAAGAGAAAAAATCAAAATCACTTTTGATAATATTGGAGAATTTGAGTTTATTGAAATAAAAAACTCAAATGAATTTTACAATCTTAAGGAAATTAAATACGATATTTCTCTTATAATTATAGATATAGAATTTCCTGTGGCAGAAGAAGGCTTTAAAATTCTGTCTTCTCTAAAGGCAAAACCAGCTACTTCTAATACTCCTGTTATTGTAGCAACAAAGGCAGATAATAGAAATTATCGCAAAACTGCATTAGATTTTAATGTACGGGATTATATAATAAAACCATATAGAACACAACGCTTAGGAAACTCCATTAGAAGTATTTTAAAAATTGATCAGTCTTTTAAATACAATATAGACAGTGCAAATGTTATAACTTTATCTGTTGAAGATTATATAACCAAAGAATTTAAAATTGCTTCTCGTGCCAATAAAAAACTATCAATAATACTTATAACTCCAATATACGCTTATAAAGCTATGTTAGAAAAAGAAAATCTCACTAACCCGGAATTTATGAATAATGTATATAATTCTGTTATTGAAGAAGTAAAACTTTCTTCAAGGTATACAGATACTGTTATATTTAATGAAAACAAAGATGTTTTGGTAATACTGCCCTTTACAGATGCATCCGG
>DUVG01000118.1 GCA_012841175.1 Clostridium sp. | reverse complement strand
TGACTATAATTCTAAGATCTATTTCACTTTCTAAATATGATATAAAATTTATTACCCAAAAACTAACTGTATTGATTATATAAAATTTTGAAATATCTTTCAAGAGAAATTATGTAAAAGTTTTTTTTGCTATATAAGCCTTTTTGAAATATAACTTCAATCTCAACATTCTTTTCCTGTGCTTTTACATAATTATTAATTGACAATATATTAGCAACTAACAAGAATCATGAATATTCTTGATTATTACTACTTACAGTACCAAAAAGATATCTAAGCTCCCCTTTAATAAAAAAAAATGAGAGCTCCAGTAAAAAGCTCTCGAACAAGGGGAGTAACTTTGAGAAAAAGAAGTTACTCTATGTTATAATACCACATATAACAATAAATAATCAAGAAGTTTTAAAAATTTATTATGCTTTATAATTACTGTTACATAATATAATATCTTCGGGAAATATTTGGGAAATGCTTTAAACAAAATAAAATTTCCGTTTATTAAACATAAAAATTAAGACAAGAGAATTTCCCTTGTCTTGGTTTTTAAACTTTGCTTTAATATTTTTAGTCATTACTTTTGAATCCATATCTTTTATTAAACTTATCAACACGTCCTCCAGTATCTACTAGCTTTTGCTTTCCAGTATAGAAAGGATGACAATTAGAACATATCTCAACATGCACATCTTTCTTTGTAGAACCTGTTTGATAAGTAGCACCACACGCACATTTTATAGTGGTTCTTGAGTACGCTGGATGTATACCCGCTTTCATCTTCTTCACCTACTTTCAAAACTTTATGAGATTAATTTTATAATCACTAATGTTGTATTAATTTTAAAACAGATAAAATAAATCCAACTTACATAGCCTATATTAAAACGCAAAAAATATTTTATCATAAAACAAGGATATGTGCAAGAATTATTTATCTACAAATGCTAAATTAATACTATTAACAAAGTCTACATTATTTTTTGTTTGTACCAATCGATTAATGAGCATTTCTGTTACTTCAGCTGTCCCCATATTACTCATAGCTTTTCTTATAGCCCATATTCCCTCAAGCTCTTTCTGATCAAGTAACAATTCTTCTCTTCTTGTTCCTGATTTATTTATATCTATTGCAGGGAATATTCTTTTTTCTGATAGTTTTCTGTCTAGATGAAGCTCCATGTTACCTGTACCCTTAAATTCCTCAAATATAACATCATCCATTCTACTTCCCGTTTCGATAAGGGCTGTAGCCATTATTGTAAGACTTCCACCGTTTTCTATATTTCTGGCAGCTCCAAAAAACCTTTTTGGTTTGTGTAGTGCACCTGGATCAAGTCCCCCTGATAATGTTCTTCCTGTTGGTGGTATTGTAAGGTTATATGCCCTTGCAAGCCTCGTAATACTATCTAATAATATTACAACATCTTTCTTTTGCTCAACAAGTCTTTGTGCCCTTTCTAGAACCATTTCTGCAACTTTTATATGATGTTCAGGAACTTCGTCGAATGTAGAATATATAACTTCTCCCTTTATAGAACGCTGCATATCTGTTACTTCTTCTGGTCTTTCATCAATAAGCAGCACAATAAGTTCAATTTCAGGATAATTTGTTGTAATAGCATTTGCAACCTTCTTTAACAATATTGTTTTACCTGCTTTTGGAGGCGAAACAATCATACCACGCTGTCCCTTACCTACTGGCGCTATTAAATCAATTAATCGGGTTGACAATTCTCTTGGAGTTGTTTCAAGGGTAATCCTGTTATCTGGATATATAGGTGTTAAATACTCAAAAGGTACTCTTTTTGTTGCCACCTCTGGAGGGTCTCCATTAACTGTCTGAACATATAATAAAGCCTGAAATTTCTCTCCCTCTTTTGGTATCCTTCCTTTTCCTCTTATTTTATCACCTGTTTTTAAGTTAAAACGTCTGATTTGTGACGGCGAAACATATACATCTTTAGGTCCGGATAGATAATTATCACTTCTTAAAAATCCATAACCATCTGGTAAAACTTCTAGTACTCCCTCAACAGGATCGTCACTTTCAATCTTTTCAAAACCATTAGGTTGATTAGAACTTTCTCCCTCTTTTTTGCCCTCTGTTTTCTTTTCCTGCTTAGAGGTGTCTTCACCAGCTCCATTCTTAGTATCTTTTTCTATCTCTTCTTTCTTATTCTTTTGAGTAGAATGAGAACTAGAAACAGCTTTTTCATTCTTTAAGCTGCCTTTCTGACTTTCTGTGGTTTCTTTAACTACTTGGGTTTTAGCAGTATCTTTTTTATTGCTGGCTGTATCTTTAAAATCTTCTTTAACAGTTTTTTTGCTGCTAGTACCCTCTTCCTCTTTTCCTTTAATCTCTTCTTTCTTTTCTTCCTTTTTAGATTCTTCAGAAACTTTGACTACTTTAGGTCTTCCCCTCTTAGATTTTCTCAATACAGGAGTCTCTTCATCTTTTTCTTTGTCTTTTAATTTTTTCTCTTTTTCAACATTATCATCTGATTTTTTTGTCTTAGTTTCTGTATCACTTGATTTTATATTTTCTTCAACGTTCTCAATACCTTGAGATTGATAAATTTTTTCGATAAGTTCACTTTTTCTCAATCTGGTAATGCTTTTTAATCCCATCATCTTTGCAATGTACCGCAGATCTTCAAGTGTCTTATCTTTAAGATTAATACCCTCCATATCACACCACCTTACTTGAACATAGTTATATATAAATTTATAGGGAGTTCATAATAATTAGATTAAAGTAAGCAAAACCTTTGTATGGAAGAAAGGCTAATACTTTGAGGAGAATCTTAGAGTATCTCTACAAACCAAGCAATAGTAATTATATCAACATTTATAAAATTTGTCAATTGTAATATTTCACGATTTAAATAGAATGACTTGATATAATCATATAAATCTTCCATCTCTTTTAACCGTAAATGGTTCTATTGCTTTTATATCTATAGGTTGCCCCTCATCTAAAAGCATTATTTCTTTTCTCAATAAATTAACTTTTAAATGCTCATTAGATGAAGCGTAAATAATTTTATTGCCTGGACACAAATTACACCTCAAATAAATTTTATCAGAAAGCAGTAACAACTCAATGTCATCATTCCCGCATTCACAAAATAAATTACCCCTTTCAGCTATATCATGGATAAGGTTTAATGAATCAAGCATAACTTGAGTATTAATAAAATAATTATCGTACCCCAGCATATTTATTAATTCATCATATTCTTTCTCTAAGTTATCTATTTTCTTTCTTACTATCTGGTCACTTCCCATAAAACACTGCTTTATACCTGTATTCGGACAATTAAAAATATAAATTTCCTGAGCAATAAATTCTTTTGCACTCACTAAATAAATGTGACTATTTCCACATCCTATACAGGGTATAGTAATTTTAAAAATTGTAGGGCTCTCTTTCTTTATTACTAGTGATGCTCCCTTGCAACGACAAGTAAAAACAATATCTTCTCTTTGTGATATTTCAAATAGAGATACGTTATTAAACTGGAATGTGCCACATGAAGAACACTTGTATGCAAAGGTTATACCAGTATTAATTATCATTTTACCCACCTCTATATTATATAATTCGTTAATTATATAAAAAATCCTCTTTTTTATTTTTCTATTCTAAAAAATACATTTCAAGAATAGATGCTCTATTAAATACCACTTATAAAGAGAATATAGACCCTATAGAGATGGTTTCCATTAATTATACATCTTAAACCCCTATTGTCAAGATTATTTCAAAAAAATTAGTTTAGAACATGCCCTTTTGAAAAAACTAGACTTTTTATGTATTTTCCAACTTCAAAATAAAGTCTTTCTATATTTTGTAATACTTTTAATATTCAAAAGACCTTGCGTATGCAAAGCCTTTTGAATATTGGAGCTGGTGGACGGATTTGAACCCCCGGCCTGCTGATTACAAGTCAGCTGCTCTACCAACTGAGCTACACCAGCGTGAAATATAATATCTTTTTAAAAAAATAATTTGCCTGTCTACAAAAACTAACATCAGACAAAGACAAATCACTTCGCTAAAATTGTAAACCTTGCTTTTACATTCTCCAGTTTAAAATTACTGGTCGGGGTGAGAGGACTTGAACCCCCGGCCCCATGGTCCCAAACCACGTGCGCTACCAGCTGCGCTACACCCCGAAATTTTTTTAGCGACAAGAAGTATTCTACTATACAGGGCATAATAATTCAAATTTGGTTTTTCCCCATTTTTTTAATATTATATT
>DUVG01000117.1 GCA_012841175.1 Clostridium sp. | reverse complement strand
GAGCTTCGATATCATCAAAAGTTAGTTTCCTTGGAGTAATTAACTTTGTATAAAGTCCTTTATCTAGTGAATGAGGAAACTCCACTTCACAGTTAAATATATTTTTAGCAGCTACTTGAAGGACAAACTTAAGTCCCGATTGATATACTTTTACATTGTATCTATTTAATAACAACTTCACCAACACCTTTTCTACTATTACATTATACCAAATATAAATATTTTGTCACTTTTTTTTAAAAAATTATCACAAATAAAAAAAAGACTGACGCACCAATAGGCTGTCAGTTCTAGACATTTATTATATCAGATTTACTTTACCTTATCTTTAATTCTTTTAATATAACTTAATACCTTCTCTAAAAATTTTATATTCAAGAGTACCTCTGTAATCTTTTCTTTCATCAAAATATTCTTTTGTATTTACCAAAAGATCTAGTGGTTTACCAGATAGATATACCTCGTATTGCACTATATAACTTGACTAATACATCATGTTTTCTTCCATTAATTTTGTCTACAACAATGTATAAATCAAAGTCACTATGTTCATTTGGAGAGCCATAGGCATAACTTCCGAATAAATAAACTTCTTTTAATGAGACTAATTTATCAATTGTTTTAACCACTGTCTCTAATCTTTTTTGCACATCCATAACTAATACCTCTTTTATATATCTACTCTACCCATTAAATAATCAAGAGCATTTATTTGTTTTATTCCACTGTGATTATTTGTATCAAAATCTAGAGTTATTAAATATTTCGGATGATGGTCTTCTATAGAGTTAAGGGGAGCTAGTTCTCTATTTAAAGTGTTTTTGTCTCTTACAGTTAATGCTACTTGAATATATTTTATTTCTCTATTGTCTTCAATTACAAAATCAATTTCAGAATTTTCAGTTTTTCCTACATATATTTTATGTCCTCTTCTTTTTAATTCAAGAAATATTATATTTTCTAAAATATGTCCTAAGTCCATACCTTCTTTATTTCCTAGCAAATAATTACGAAGTCCAAGGTCACAGACATAGTACTTTTCTAAGGTTTTCAAATGCTGTTTTCCTTTTATATCATAACGATTTACTTTATATATTATGTAACTATCTATAAGTGCACTTACATAACTTTCAATAGTGTTTATAGAGTTCTTTCTGCCACTTGAATTTAATGTATCACTTATTTTTTTAGTTGAAACTAAGCAGCCAATATTATCAAATAAAAATCTTACTACACTATCTAATATTAAAACATCTTTTATTTGTTTTCTTGTAATAATATCTTTTATTAAAACTGTATTATAAATACCATCTAAATAATTATTTTTTAAAACGAAATCATTTAAATTAATAAGATAAGGAAAACCTCCATCACTTATGTAATTATTGTAAACTATTTCTTCATTTGATTCACTTGCCGTACTTTTAAATTCTTTGAAAGATAACGGAAGCATATGAATTTGCATATACCTGCCTGTTAGAAAAGTAGCCAACTCACCAGAGAGCATATATGAATTTGATCCAGTTAAGTATATATCAAAATTTTCATTTAAATGTAAACTATTAACGCACTTTTCAAAATCTTTAACATTCTGAACTTCATCTAAAAATATATAAGTCTTTTTATCACTTACTGCCTTACTTATTATATAATCATATAATTTATTTTGTTCAAGCAAATCTCTATTTTTGTTATCATCAAAATTTAAATCAATAATTTGTTTTTCAGATATATTGTTTTTAAGTAAGTACTCTTGATATAAGCGAAATATGGTGGATTTTCCACATCTTCTAATACCAGTTATCACTTTTATTATGTGTTTATCTTTTAGTTTAATTAACCAATTTAAATATTCTTCTCTTTGTATCATTTTTAACTCCTTTATATATTTTAGATTATATCACCTTATTTATGATAAGTAAAGTTGTTTCACTTAACTGAAACAACTTTTGATTTAACCGATTTATTTCATTAAAATGAAAAAATATTTTTTTCAAATAAATTTTGTCAACTTTTATTATGTATATTTTTACTCTCTTTTCTTTACAATAGATATAGGAGAGAAAATGATAATTCCAAATATTGTTGAGAGAAATTTTGGTAGTGAAAAGATTTATGATATATATTC
>DUVG01000116.1 GCA_012841175.1 Clostridium sp. | reverse complement strand
CAAGGGATATCCTTGTACAAATTCTAAATGATGAAGACCGTCACATGGATGAACTTGAGGAACTTTTAGACCAAATTGAACAGATGACATTGCCTATATTCCTAACAACTCAAGTTGGATAATTTTTTCAAAAGACAGGTGTAATTACAAGAGGCTGTAACAATTACAGTCTCTTTCATTATGCCTGGATGTATACTAAAAAACATAGATAGTAAATTTTATGAATTAGGCCAAATACGGGGTATATATAGACAATACCTATTATAATTATCATATAATAATATTTTACAATATGTAATTAAAGTAATATGATATAAGTAAATAAATACACAAGGAATTGATAAAACTACACAGGGAATGAATAAAATGAATATTAAATTTAAAATTAAAAACTTCAAAACAGCAAAAAGAATATTTTTTATACTGCTTATAATCAGCTTGTTTACACTGGTGCTTACAGGATGTAAAGAACAGCCAGAGGAAAAAGAAAATAGTGATTACTACTATAGTTTCACAGATGCATTGGGAAATACCGTTAATTTAAAAAACAAACCTCAAAGAGTAGTTTCACTTGTTGGTTCTTATGCTGAAACATGGATATTAGCAGGAGGTGAACTTTCAGGGGTAACAAGCGATGTGGTAAGTGAAAGAAATTTAGATTTACCTAGCGAAACAAAAATTGTTGGTACTATAAAAGATCCAAATTTAGAAGAGATTATAGCTCTTTCCCCTGATTTTGTGTTGCTTTCTACCGATATAGAAAGTCATGTTAAAATTTCTGAAACTCTTAAAAAGCCCAATATACCATTTGCTTTTTTTAAGGTGGAGCATTTCGAGGACTACCTAGATATGCTGGATGTCTGTACAGATATAACAGGAAATAAAGAATTATATGAGAAAAATGGATTAGCCGTTAAGAAACAAATAGATGATATTTTAAAGAAAATAGATAAAAATAATAATCTTCAAATATTGCTGATACGGGCTTTTTCAAGTGGTGCAAAAGCCAAAGATGATGATAATATGGCCTGCAAAATCCTTAACGATTTAGGCACTGTAAATATAGCCTCGAAGCATAAGTCCCTTTTAGAGGATTTAAGTATGGAAGAAATAATACTAGAGGATCCGGATTATATTTTTGTAGTAACTATGGGAAACAGTGAGCAAGCTTTAAAGACTTTAAAGGATGGAATAGAGAAAAACCCGGCATGGAACAAATTATCGGCAGTAAAAAATGATAGATATATTGTGCTTCCAAAAGAGTTGTTTCACTATAAACCTAATGCAAAATGGGGTGAAAGCTATGAGTATATTGCAAAAATTCTCTACCCGGATGAATTTAAATAAAAACAGCAAAAGCTATAACGTTACTGTTATGGCTTTTCTTTTGGTACTTCTGATTATTGGGATTTTTGTGAGTACATCTATAGGTTCTGCAAAAATACCTTTATCAGATATTGTATCTGCAATAAAACAGGGAGATAGTACCTTAAAAACTTATATAATTATTATGTTTGTCAGGATACCAAGAACACTAGCGGCAGTTTTTGCTGGCTGTGCCTTGGCAGTTTCCGGAGCCATGCTTCAGTCAGTACTTAATAATTCTCTTGCAAGCCCAAATGTCATTGGAGTTAATTCTGGAGCAGGATTATTTGCTGTATTGATTGCTGCCTTTTTTCCCGAAAGTTTGCATCTGACAACTGTTGCAGCCTTTACAGGTGCCATTTTGGCTGTGTTTTTAGTTTATTTTATAGCACAAAAAACGGGGGTTTCTAGAATGACCATTGTGTTGTCAGGAGTTGCAGTATCAAGTTTTATAGGAGCAATAACGGATACTGTATTGACTTTAAAACCCGATACGGTTTTTGCCCGTACTGCATTTTTAATAGGGGGCTTTTCTGGCATAACAATGGAAAAGATACGCTATTCAGGTTTTATTATAGTAATTGCCGTTATTATTGCTTTAATTATAAGCTATGATATGAATATACTGGCCCTAGGTGATGAAAGTGCCAGGTCTTTGGGCTTAAATATAGTCAGAGTCCGCTTCACTTCCTTGATTCTTGCAGCAGTATTAGCAGGAAGTGCTGTAAGCTTTGCAGGTCAAATAGGATTTATTGGACTTATTGTTCCACATGTATCAAGATTTTTGGTAGGGCATGACAACAGGGTCTTACTTCCAGTATCAGCTCTTTTGGGAGGTATTTTTACTTTGATATGTGATTTACTGGCACGTGTAATCTTTGCCCCCTTTGAAATCCCTGTTGGAATTATCATATCTTTTTTAGGAGGCCCATTCTTTATATATCTATTGATAAAAGGCAAGAGAGGTCAGCTTTATGGTTAAATTAAAAAATATAACTGCAGGTTATAATAAAGTTGAAATAATTAAAAATATAAATATAACCTTTGAAGAAGGAAGCATTACCAGCATTATAGGTAAAAACGGCTGTGGGAAGACCACCCTATTAAAAACAGCGTCAAATTTGTTAAAACCTTTTAAGGGGGAAATTACCATAAGGGGCAAGGACATTTCATATATTCCACAAAAGGAGCTGGCAAAGATGGTCTCCTTTTTACCTCAGTTCAGAAATGTGCCAAATATAACGGTATATAATTTGGTAATGCATGGCAGATACCCGTATTTAGGATTTTCACGTACTCCCCATAAAAAAGACAAGGAAATTGTAATGAATGCTATAGAGAATTTGGGGCTTAAAAACTATATAAATAAAAATGTTCATGAACTTTCTGGCGGACAGCGTCAAAAGGTTTATATAGCCATGATCTTAGCCCAGGATACAGATATAATATTTTTAGATGAGCCAACTACCCATTTAGATATTAATCATCAACTTGAAATATTAGAAGTAATAAAAAACCTAAAAAAGATGGGTAAGACTGTAGTTATGGTACTCCATGATTTAAATAGTGCTCTTTCCTCTTCTGGTAGGGTATGTCTTATGGAAAAAGGAGAGATAGTTATATATGATACACCACAAGTAGTATTTGAAAGTGGAGAAATTGACAGGGTTTTTAAGATTTCTTCCACACAGGTGTTCAATGAAGATGAAGGTAAAAAGCAGTATTTGTTTTATTTAGAATAAATTAAGTTTTAGAAAAAAGCTTTCATCACTTTAAATAAAAACATAAGAGTAATGAAAGCTTACTTTGATTATCAGGTAGCTTCTAAGATTTTTTTCTTTCTTTCCAAAAGCTCATTTGATAATAATTGAGATTCAACATTTTCAAAGCCAAGTCTTTCCATGGTTTGAGATAAACGTTCGCCGGTTTTACCTTGCTCTTTGTATAAAAGGATGGTTTTTTCTATTATGTCCATAACTTCTTCCTTGTCTGTAAAAATGTTATGAAGGGGTTTTCCCAGAGCTATTTGTTTTCCCCATCTTCCACCAATATATATTTTATATCCTGTCTTACCCCCTGCAACTGCATCAAAATGACACTTTCCAATACATCTACCACAGTTGTTGCATTTATCCTTATCTATTTTCAGCATACCGTCTATAACTTTGGCTGCTTCCATTGAGCAAATTTGTTCAACAGGGCATTTCTTACATCCCATACATTTATCTTGATTAAAATCAGGCATTTTTTGACCGGTAATTCCTAAGTCATTCAAGTCAGGTTTAATACAGCTATTTGGACATCCTCCCACACCTATTTTGAATTTATGGGGAAGTTTCACATCGGAATACCCGTTAAAAAACCTTTGGTGAATTTCTTCAGATAAAGAAAAAGTATCAATTAATCCATATTGACAAGTGGTTCCTTTACAGGACACAATCGGCCGCACTTTAGAACCAGTACCCCCTGTTACAAGCCCTTCTTTTGCAATATAATCTCTAAAGTCTTGAATTTTATCATAATGAATTCCCTGAACTTCCACAGTTAATCTACTGGTAAAAGTTACAATGCCATTTCCAAAAAGCTCAGCAGCTTCTGATATACATTTATTTTGAGTCGCCGTTACTTTACCATTAACTGTAATAACTCTGCCAGAGAAATTATCAGTACCTTTATTTCGTAAAAATCCCAAAGCTTTTACCCTTTTTTCATCTGCGGCGCTAATATTTAAACCTGCCATATTAACATCCTCCCAAAATTATATTTTACAATGTTACTATAATGATATCACTTGTGCAGTTAATAATAAAATGATATTATCTGATTAAAGTCATAGGTAAAACCTATTTATTATGTAGCCTATAGTAAGCTAGGCAATTAGAGAGCTTGAGGAACATTATGGAAGACTTTTGCTAGAAAGGATTTCTAAAAAATAATTTAATTTATTGTACTTGAAAGTTATTTAAACCTAAAATATAATTAAATTGTCGTGTATATCAAAGGATTTAAGCTAACTGAAAATTTTATATGAATAGACTCTTGATTTGAGTTAGAAAAGAGGGAGAAAATGGCTTTAAGTGTTCAAAATTTAACAAAGAAATATGGCGAAAAAGTAGTAGTAGATAATCTTAGCTTTGAAATGAATAAGCCTGGGGTTTTTGCACTCCTTGGCACAAATGGCGCAGGGAAAACAACTACAATCCGTGTTATACTTGGCATGCTCAGCTACAACAGCGGTGAAGTTTTATGGGAAGATAAGCCTTTTGATGCTATTAATATGAGTGTTGGTTATTTAGCGGAAGAAAGGGGACTATATCCAAAGTACTCACTTTTAGATCAATTATTGTACTTTGCAAAGTTAAGGAATGTTCCAAAGAAAGAGGCAATGAATAGAATAAAATATTGGTCAGAACGTCTTTTGGTAGAGGAGTATGTTTTTCCACCAAAAACAAAAGGGGTTAAAAAAAGCAAGTCTAATTTGGCAGATCAATTGTCAAAGGGAAATCAGCAGAAAGTACAGCTAATGGCAGCATTGCTTTCAGACCCTAAATTTTTAATATTAGATGAACCTTTAAGCGGGTTAGACCCAGTTAATACAGATCTTTTCAAACAAATAATAAGAGAAGAAATAGCTAAGGATAAATATCTTATAATGTCTAGCCATCAAATGCCCACCATTGAAGAATTTTGTTCAGATATTATTATATTAGATAGAGGCAAAACAGTGCTTCAGGGAAATCTAAATGAAATAAAGAAAGGATACGGAAGGGTAAATTTATTTATAAAAAGTGATAAAGATATTGCTCAATATATTTCTCAGTTTAGTATTAAAATACAAAACAAAACACCAAGTGAATATCACTTAAAAGTTAAAGATGAAGAACAGGCTATGGCGTTATTGGCTAAATTAATTGAAGAGAAAATTCCCGTAGTGAAATTTGAACTTCGTGAACCATCACTACATGAAATATTTGTTGAAAAGGTGGGAAACGTTCATGAAGATGAGTAATATAACAGGGTGGAAGGATGTTTTCACCTTCACATTAAAACAAACGCTAAAAAGCAGAGCTTTCATTATTGGCTATATTATTTTTATCGTCTTTTCACTTTTAGTTTTTCCAGTTGTAAATATTGTTTTAGATAGTGATGAAGAAGATGAAGGTTTGATAAAAATTCAATCTGTATATCTATTTAATGAAACTGAAATAACAGATATAGATTTTGAAGAAATATCCAACCTTGAAATTGCAGTTAATGATTTGAGATTTATCACTGAAAACGGAAATTATGAGGATGTTTTAGAACAGATTGAAAAGGAAGATAAATCTTCTGTTGTACTTAAAATAACTAAAGATGAAGGGGGATATTTTCTGCATTTCACAAAGTCAACTAGTGGGATTGTTAAAAATGCTGAACTAGAGATTTTGGGAAACACTGTAAAAGAATCTTTTGAAAGAGCAATTATTGACTATGCAGGTGTTTCAGATAATCAGCTAGAAGTTGTAAAATCACAAGTATCAAATAGGGTTTCAACTATAAGTCCAGAACTAGATTCAGAAGGACAAGAAATGGTTATAGAAGATACATCTATTTCATATAATGATTATTGGTTTTTGTATGGAATATTATTTGCTTTTCTGATGATAACTATTATGTCAAGCTCAAAAATTGCTACTTCAATTGTGATAGAAAAGTCTTCTAAAGTAATTGAGCAGCTTTTAATATCTGTAAAACCTTTAGCTATTGTTGTGGGAAAAACCCTTGCTACACTTAGTGCTGTGCTGTTGCAATTTGTATCAATTATTATACTGGCATTTATATCTAATTATGTTACAAATAATAGAATGAGTGTTTCAAAAAGCAATGTTATTGAAAATTACATTAATCCTGATATTATCAGTAATTTAGAAGTTGGCAATATTTTAATATGTTTAATAGTTATTGCACTAGGAATTATTTTTTATGCCACTCTTGCAGCATTAGTTGGATCTACTGCAAGTAGACTTGAGGAGATGGCTGAGAGTCTGTCATTATTTACCATTGCAAGTTTAATTGGAGCCTATGTAGGTATGGGAGCAGCAGGGTCTCTTGTGGGAGTAGGAGACAATCCCTTTGTATATTTTGCCCTGATATTTCCCCTATCCTCTCCATTTATTCTGCCAGGGGCGGTGTTACTAGGAAAAAGCCCTATTTACATTACTATAATTTCAGTGATATTGCTGGCTATCTCTATAATATTGTTATTTAATTTTACAGCTAAAGTTTATGAAACGTTAATACTTCATACAGGGAACAGAATAAAAATAAACGAATTATTTAAAATGGCGAAAAATTCAAAGGAGGGACAGGTAAATGAAAAATAATTTTAGAAAGTGGACAGATGTTTATAAATTTACCCTCCAGCAAATTTTTAAGAAAAAGGGTTTTAGGTTGATAACTGTTTTAGTTGCCTTAGGGATAATTATAACAGTTGTTATACTAAATATTTTATCAGCAAAGCCGGAAAAAGAACTTGAGCCTTCTTCCATTGAAAAGGTGTATGTTCTTGATGAAAGTGGACTTATAGAGACAGATTATTCAACATATTTACAGGCTATAGATGATTTAAGATTTAAACATATTAATTTTGAAAGTGTTTCAAATCTTTCAAGGCAACAGGCTATAGAAAAGTATATGGAGTATTCAGAAAACAGTTTAGTTGTAATTGTGTCAGCTAATGATGAAGGTTTTGAAATGGAAGGGCTTTTACTGGAAAGCTCATCTATTTCTAAAAAAGAAGCGAATTCTCTTTTAGCGGTTATGACTGAGGCATTTAACACAAATAAAATTATGCAAGCAGGTTTGAACCAGGAAAAGCTTGCCATGGTTATGACGCCAATTGTAACTTTATATAGTGAGGTTGGAGAAGATACAAGTTTTGTTGCTATGATGCTTAAAGCCGTTGCACCTATGCTTTTTAGCCTTCTTTTATACTTTATGTTGTTGATACATGGCTTGACAATAAGCAGAGAGGTTTCTACAGAAAAAACATCAAAACTAGTT
>DUVG01000115.1 GCA_012841175.1 Clostridium sp. | reverse complement strand
TCCCATTAAATATATAAACAAATATACCATATACATTAACTAAATAGAATTTTTATTGTTAAATTTATAATATTCTAGAGAAATTAGTGAAGGTTTTTATAGAAATATATCAAAAATTGAAGTATAATAAGTATTAGAGGACTATAATAATTATGGAGTTGAATATGGAAAATATAGTAAGGCATTCTGATGGAAAACTAAATTTAGTATCAAGCAGAAAACAGAATTCACTAAAGAAGTCTTTTATGCATTTCATTGAGCATTACTTAAATACTGTTTTTAGAAAAATAGAATTTTTACTGTTTTCTTTGATTGCTTTTTCTTTTTCCATTATTCAGATATTGCTTTCTCCTAATACAGAACACAATTTAAGGGGATTTATAACTAATGTTCAATCATCAATACTTTTTGTACTTGCCTTTAGGTTTGGATATTTTGGATTGATAATAGCTGGTTTTGTTCTTGCTTTTGATATAGCAGTAATGTTTATCATATATTATGGTTTAGGAATGATACCTTGGGGAATTTTGGGTTTATCCCTTAAAGTTTCCACGGGAATAATATCTATTTTTGTTGCAATTCTTTCGTACAGACAGGATGTTCAGAAAAAAAAGCTTGAAATGCTGGCTATTACAGATGAACTGACTGGAGCATATAATCAAAGATTTTTTCATAGTATTCTTGATGAACAAATGCAAAAAGTCAAAAAAACTCATTCATCACTAGGTCTTATGATAATAGATATTGATGATTTTAAAATGTACAACGATATATATGGGCATAGTTTTGGAGATATAATTTTAAAAGATACCGTTCTGGTTTTAAGAAGTTTAGTAGAGGAAGAAAAAGCTTACGTATGCAGATATGGTGGAGATGAATTTGCAATAATAATAAGTGGTGAAAATTTAAAAAGCTTAGAAAAAAAAGTAAAAAGAATTCAAAAAGATTTTGAACAAAGAAAATCTTTGTATTACAAAAGTGATTTATATGACAAACTTACATTGTCTATAGGTTTTTCGGAATATCCAACTAAGGCTAATAGTAAAGATGAGCTTATATATCAAGCGGATATGGCACTTTATAATGCTAAAAACTTAGGAAAAGATAGAGTACATTTATATAAAGATGCTATTTTACAAATTCGTAAACATATTAGTTCGAACCATCAACAATTAATAGGTATATTTAAAGGACTGCTTAGTACCATATCAGCAAAAGATAAGTATACATTAGGCCATTGTGAACGTGTTTCTACATATGTGGTAATGATTGCAGAAGCAATGGAGCTTGATATAAAGGAAGTGTGCATAATTCAGTATGCGGCACTTTTACATGATATAGGTAAAATTGAAATACCTAAATTTATTTTAAATAAAAAAGAACCATTGGCTAAAGAAGAATTGGATTTATTGAGGCAACACCCAGTATACAGCCAGAATATTTTAGAACCTTTAGAAGGAATGGATAAACTCACTGATTATGTACGTTATCACCATGAAAGATATGATGGAAGTGGGTATCCTGATGGACTAGCAGGGGAAGAGATAAGTCTTGGTGCTAGAATACTGTGTGTAGCTGACTCTTTTGATGCAATGATATCTGAACGGCCTTATAGTAAGAAAATGACTATGGAACAGGCGCTTAAAGAATTGGAAAAAAATGCAGGAACTCAATTTGACCCTAAAATTGTAAAGATATTTTTAGATATAATGAAAAAAAAGAATTCTTAATGTATTTAAACCTATAAAAATTAATCAAGAGATAAATAACAAAAAAATGTACAGGAAATGGTGGGGATATAATGAGTGACTTAAAATTTTATTTTCCTAAAAACAAGAGAAAAAACATAAGTAGGTTTTGTAAAATATTGTCTACAGCTTCATTTTTTCCCAGCAACATTTTAACAAATGAAGAGATAATAAAAAGCAATTCATTACCCTTTAAAAGCGGTATAATTGAAAAGACAATTGGAGTAAAAACAAGGCGTGTTGCAGATGATTGTTATGATGACAGCGAGATGCTTTTAAAATCCGCCCAAAAATGCCTTTATAAATATAGGTTAATGCCTGATGACTTATCTAGAATTATAGTGAATAAATATTATGGTGACAATCTTTTGCCAATGACTGCTAGCAGGTTGCAGGGAAAACTTAAAAGCAATACTGCTATGCACGCTTTTGATGTAGATGGTGGCATAACTTCATTTTTACATTCAGTAGATTTAATATCCAGATATATAGATACAGGAGACGAATATATTCTTTTGTCATCCGGGGGTATTCACAGAAAACTTATAAGCAAAAAGGATCCTAGAGTAGCCTTTTTATTTGGTGATGCCTCTGCCTCTTTGTTGTTTGGAAAATCAGAAAAACAACATATTTTAGCAAGTTATTTTTATTCCAATTATGAATATAGCCATTTGGCGTTTTCTGTAAGTCCATTAAGTGCAATAGATGGAACTGATGAAACAGTGCCTTTTGAAGAGCTAACATATATACATGATACATATAAAATGGGAAATTGGAAGGAAGCTGAGGAGTTTTTCAAAGAGGCCACTTCTGTGGTTTCTAACAATTTACTTGAAGAAAGTGGACTTAATATGAATGATATTGATTTAGTATTGGTAACAGAAAACAACAAAAAGATATGGGAACTTACTTTGGAAACATTGGGAGTCAATGAAGACAAAAGTATTTCTTTGTTAAGAGATTATGGAAATACCATGTCTGCTATGCTCCCATTGTTAATAGATAATGGAATCAGCACAGGTAAAATTGTTGAAGGCATGAATGTAATGATGGTTTCCCACGGAGAAGGGATAAGTGGTGGTGGAATTATCTACAAAGTATAATTATTTTAGGAGGGATGCAATATGAAATACAATGACATTTATCAAAAGGCAAGACAAATAATTGCTGACTATTTGCGTGTTGAAGAAAATGAGGTGAATTTAGAAACAGATTTAGTAGAAGATCTTTGTGCTGATTCAATAGCATTAGTAGAATTAGGTTTTAAGTTTTCAGAAGTCTTTTCAGTTCCTATGATGGATGCACAACCTGAATCATTTATAGTGAAAAATATTGTAGATTTCCTTGAGTGCAACATGAATACCGTAAAAAAATAATAAATTTCTTCTAAGCCCTAAGGTAATAGTTGTTTGTGATGTAGAACTGCTCAAAGCAAAGTAAAGAGAAGTTTAGAAATAAAAATAATAGTATGTAATACAGGGGGGCAAAATGAAAGCAAATAATTATTCTTCAGATATTTCATTTCTAGATATTAAATCTTTACGTATTAATAGATATGCAAAAATTATGTCTACTGGCATTGGTGTTCCTAAAAAGGTTATGACCAATCAGGATATCATTGATAAATATAATTATGTGGCCACCGATAGAGCGGTTCAATTTTCTATTGGAATAAAAGAAAGAAGATGGGTTAGTGAGGGTGAAAGTGTTGAAGATTTAATGGCTCAGGCAATTACTCAGTGTCTAGAAAGAGCAAATGTAAATATTGAAGAAGTAGACAGAATTATATACACAAAGTTACTTAGTACACAAAATGTCCCAGCGTCAGCTGTAACGGTATTAAAAAAGCTTGGTGTCAAAAAAGGAATACCTGGATTTGATGTTACTTGTGCATGCAGTGGCTTTGTACATGTGTTGGATATGGCAATAAAATATATTGCCACAGGGGATGAGTATGTCCTTATATTAGGAGGAGGAGTATCATCTAAAAGAATACAGCAATGTAAAAACCCAAGTACAAAAACAGTGTTTTTATTTGGGGATGGTGTTGTGGCAATGCTTTTAGGGCCTTCTAAAACTAAGCATTTCCTCTCATCTTATATTTTTACTAATCATCAACTATATGATAACGCATTTATTCCCTGTGGAACTACTATGTTAGGAAAAGGTTATCAAGATACAGAACACGATATCCTGACCATGAAAATAGTAGATGGCAAAATAATTTTAGATTCGGCGGTAGAGTATACAAAAATAATAGTGGAGAAACTTTTATCAATGGCTAATATGACTTTAGATGAGGTAGATTATTTTATAACTTCGGATCAGTCAACTAGGATATGGGAAGCACAGGTAAAAGCTTTAGGAATTCCCTTTGAAAAAAGCTTAAGTTTATTTGAGAAGTATGGAAATACTGTGGCAGCTATGAGTCCTTTAGTATTAAATGAGTTAATAAGCACAAAAAGAGTAAAAAGAGGCGATGTTATAATGATGCTGGCTCATGGTGCAGGTGCAAGCAGTGGTGGATTACTTTTTAAGTATTAAAAAATAATATACTTTGGGGGGATTTATGTGAATTATTGTGATTTTTTATTTAATAATAATGAGAAGTATCTTAATAATGAAGCAATTGTTGATGTGGAAAAGGGTGAAAGGCTTTCTTTTGGTGAGCTTGAAAATGCCGTTATAAAAGTTGCAGATTTTTTAATTTCAAAAGGATATAAGCCGGGAATGGTTATAGCAACTCATTTATATAATGGTGCTGAAGCTGCTATAGCTTTGTTGGCAATTCAATACATAGGATGCGTTATATGTCTTATAGACCCATTATACAAAGTTGATGAATTGCCCTATTACTTAAAGGATTCCGGGGCTTCCTGCATATTTACATATTTAGACAAAGAAAGCGTTAAAGAGGTATATCAAGGGGAAATTGGAATATTTGAAGATGAAGAAATAAGACAAATTTATAAAAACACTAATAAAGGCATTGACAAAAAGCCTGAGGTGTATAAATTTGATAAAGATGAGCTGGCAATGCTGTTGTATACATCAGGCTCAACATCAGCTCCTAAGGCAGTTATGCTTTCTACAGGATGTTATTATACATTTCTTGAAAAAAGCGATATGAGAATGTACCAGTATACAAGTGAGGATAGATTACTTTGTTTTGTACCATTTTCCCATGGTTTTGGTTCAATATCACTACTTATTCCTTCTTTGGCACATAAGGCTGCACTTGTATTTTTAAAATCTTTTCATCCTATAAAAGTAGTTGAGACAATATCAAAGGAAAATATAACACATATCTATGGTGTTCCCACACATTATATGCAGCTTTTAAGGTATGAGTCAAAAATACAAGAACTTAAAAAATTAAAGGCAGCATTTTGTGCAGCTGCACCGTTAAGTTACGAGACATCTAGACAATGGAAAGAAAAGGTGGGTATATATTTAGATGAAGGATATGGGTTATCAGAAACTTGTACTTTAATAGCAACAAGAATTTCAAAGCTTTCCGAGCCTTCAGGCAATGTAGGTTTTCCACCTAAGGGGATATTAGAGGTAGATGTGGTGGATGAAAATGGAAACATGGTAGAAGACGGAACTATAGGAGAGTTAAGAGTCAGGGGAAGAGGTTTGATGCTTGGGTATTATAACCGTCCGGAAGAAACAGCTGAAAGACTAAAAGACGGATGTGTTTATACAGGGGATTTAGGCTATAAAATGGAAGACGGTTCTTATGTTGTATGTGGGAGAAAAACAGAATTCATAAATGTTGCAGGTTTGAAAATTTCTCCAATAGAAATAGAATCAGTATTAAATGCTCATACAAATGTTGTTGATTCAGCAGCTATAGGTGTTAGTGATGACCTTTACGGTGAAGTTGTAAAGGCTTATGTTGTTTTAGAAAAAGACGCAGAGATTAAGGAAAGAGAGCTAATAAAATATCTTTCTGGAAAGATTGCAAATTTTAAAATTCCAAAGAGTATCGAATTTATAGACGTAATACCAAGAAACAATGTAGGAAAAATAGATAAAAAAGCATTAAAAAATGTGAAAGTACTTAAATGAGTTTTGTTCTAATTTGGGGAGGTGATTTTTATGAATGAAGCTAGTTCAAAATTTGTTGACAACATTGCTATGGAAAAAATAAAAAATGAAAAACTTTTTAAAGTGAGTCATTCACCGATAAATTCACATTTTGTCTATGATGAGTTGTCTTTGGCGAATATAAACAGCAAAAAAGTGGATATTTCTACATTGAAATATTCAAAGGCTGCAGGTGGTTTTGATCTTATTGAAATACCTTCGTTTTATAATACTTTGCCTTATAAAGAAAACAATACCATTTATTTGTACAATAGCAACTGTGATGATAGTATTGGAAATATTTTATTTGTCCATGGGCTATATGATGAGCATTTACTGAATTATACATTTTTAATTAAAATGCTAAATGAATTTAAATTCAATGTTTTTATGATGACATTGCCATATCACCATAAAAGAAAACCCAAAAACAGTCTCTTTAGTGGAGAATACTTTTTAAGTGCAGATGTGTACAGAACAAAGAAGGCCTTTATTCAATCTGTTTATGATATTGAGGCTTGTATGCAGTATATAAATCATGTTGATAAAAAGCCTTTATTGCTTGTAGGATTTAGCATGGGTGGCTTTGTTTCTTTAAAGTACTACACTATAAAAAACAAGATAGATGGAGTTGTTTTAATTAATCCTGTCTTTAGCTTGTCAAAGCTTGTATGGGAGAATCCTTTGCTAGAATCCGTTAGAAATGATCTTAAAAAACATAGGTGGAATGAGAAAGCAACAGATGCTGTTTTTGAAGAAGTGGAAGTATTCAACAAGTCATATACTCATGTGGATTTTAAATCTGTTGCACTTTTATACTCAATTTATGATCAGCTTATTGAAGAAAAAAACTATAAAACTTTTACGGAAAAGACCAATATTAAAAACGTCAATATTTATCATGCAGGTCATCTTAATATTTTAAGAGTACCTAAACTTTCTAAAGATATTCATGTTTTTTTTACAGAGGTTATCAACACAAATTAGTTAACAGTAAATTTTAAATTAATTTGGGGAGGGGTTGAAATGAAAAAATATTATTATTCTGAAGAAAAAATTGCAATTGTTGGTATGGGTGGATTATTCCCTGATGCACCAAACATAAACACTTTTTGGGAAAATATACTAAATAGGAAAGTATCTATTAAAAATGTGCCAGAACACATTTTTAACAGTAAAGTATTTTACAGACCTGAAATGTATGGACAAATTAATAAGCAGGATAAGTCCTATACTAGAGTGGGAGCTTTAGTTGACAAGGCCAGTTTTGATATTTTAAGTAGAAAGTATAGAATACCTCCTACTGTAGCTGAATATATGGATCCAAATCAACATACAGCAATATACTGCGTAGATCAAGCGTTACAATCTATTAAATCCCCTATCCCTAGAGAGCAGACAGCAGTAATTTTCGGTACAGGAGCTCCAGGGACACATTATGACAACGTTACTAGAAGAACTTATTATTATAGAGTTAGAGAACAAATAATGAACAATCCTAAAATAAAGTCTACCTTTACTTCTGAGGAACTGGAGGAACTAATTAATGATATAACGGAAAAGTCTTTAGAAGGTACACTTCCAATAACAGAAGACAGTGCTCCTAGCATGCTTCAAAGCATTACTGCTGGAAGGATATGTAATGTATTTGATTTTAGAGGGCCAGCTTATACAGTTGATTCAGCATGCGCATCGGCGCTAACAGCTACTATCTGTGGGATAACAGGGTTGTTGAGAAAGGATTATGATGTTGCTTTTGTTGGTGGAGTAGAAGTAACAATGAGTGAAATCCCTATGGTGGTGTTTTCTGGTATCAATGCACTATCTCCAGACGGCTCATTTCCTTTTGATAAAAGGGCAAATGGTTTTGTAATTGGACTAGGGGGAGGAGTGTTAGTTTTAAAACGACTAGAGGATGCACTAAGGGACAAGGATGAAATTTATGGTATAATATCTGGTTTTGGACAGGGAAGCGACGGCAAGGGTAAAGGGATTGCAGCGCCTAATAAAGAAGGTCAGATAAGGGTAATAGAAAGTTCATGCAAAATGGCAGGATATCCTGTGGATACCATTGAGTATGTGGAAGCTCATGGAACTGGTACGGCTGTAGGAGATGAAGTTGAGGTGGAGGCACTTAAAGAAGCTTTTTTAAACTTAGGTGCCCAAAGAAAAAATTATTGTGGTTTAGGTTCGGTGAAATCAAATATTGGTCATCTAAGATATGCTTCAGGTGCACCTGGTATGATAAAAAATTGTTTGGCTCTTTACAATAAAATTATTCCTCCAACTGCAAATGTTGAAGAGATAAATCCTAAGCTAAAAATTGAAGAGTCCCCATTTTATATAGTTTCTGAAAAGAAAAAATGGGAAGGAACAAATTGGCATCCAAGGAGAGCAAATGTTAGTGCCTATGGATTTGGTGGAGCTGATTTTCATATTTGTATGGAGGAATTTAGACCTGAGTTTGTAAAAAGAGTTTATTCTACTGCCATGAAAAACACTGAAAATGTTAATGCAGCATCCCAAAATAAATCTGAAAAATTATCAGAAGTTATATTGTTTTCAGGTAATACAATTGATGATATAAAAAATGAATACACCAAATTTTTACAAAGCATAGAAAAAGAAAATAAGTCAATAGAAGAAGGGGTACTTATAAATAATTCTTCAAATTATGCTAAAGCTAATGTAAGGCTTGCTATAGTATTTAATTCTTTGGAAGAATTAAATGAAAAATGGGATTATTTTAATGAATGTATTGAAAAAAACAACTTAGCATCTCTTAATAGAAAAGGCGTGTTTTTTAAAGAAGGTAAAGCTATAAATTCCAATGAAGTAGCATGGATGTTTCCAGGACAGTCTTCTCAATATGCTAATATGTTAAAAGAATTGTATGAAAACTACACCTGTGTTGAGTCATTGTATATGCAGGCTGATGCTTTTTGGGAGGCAAAACATGGGCATAGCATTACTTCTCTTATATTTGGAGAAAACAATAGCCTATTAGAAGAAGAATTAAAGGACACAAAAAACACTCATCCTGCAATGTTTCTAAGTAATATGGGAATGTATAAACTACTAACTGAATCTGGAATAAAAGCAGATTATATGATAGGGCACAGCTTAGGGGAAATAGCATCTCTTTTTGCAAGTGGAATGATAGACCTAAAGACTTCTTTAAATATTATTGGAGAAAGAGGTTTTTCCTTTGCTAACATAGCAGAGAAGGAAAGAGGCATTTTGATGAGTGTATATGCAGATAGCACAGAGGTTGAAGATATTATAAAAAGTCAAGGTTTTGATGTGAGTATATCTAATATAAATTCTCCAGAGCAAACGGTTGTAGGAGGAAAAATTGAGGAAATAGAAAAGATATCAAAATATTTAAAAGAAATAAATATTAATACCAAAGTCCTTAATGTTTCCCACGGTTTTCATACTCCATTAATGAAGGATGTATCTCAAAGGTTTTATGATAAGATTAAAAATTGTCATTTTAATATGCCAAAAGAGAAAGTTATGTCATGTCATTTAGGTAACTTTTATCCAGATGAAAAAGAAGCTTTAAAGGATATTCCTAATATTTTAAAAGAGCAAATTGTTTCAAAAGTGAATTTTAAAGATGCAATAATATCACTTTATGACAAAGGGGTAAGAGTTTTTATTGAATCAGGTCCGTCAACAGTACTTACAAACCTTGTGAAAAGTATTTTAAATGACAAAGATGTTATGGTTTTAGCTTCAAATAAAAAAGGCAGAAGTGATGTTGAATCTTATAAAACATTGTTGGCACAGCTATTTACTCTAGGTGTTGATATAAGACATGTTGCATCAAAGAAAATTTTAAAAACAAATTATAATGGTGATTTAATAAAAGATGATAATGAAATAAAAATAATTCAAAAGACTGATTTATCCAAACCAAAAGAAAGCATTGTCTACAGTGGAGTGTCAATAGGATTACCTGGAACTTTTAAAAAAATATTTTCAGATGACAATTTTGACTACATATTTCAAGGGAAAAATCTCATTGAAAAACTTACTGATGATGAGCTGGAAAGTTTATTGGATTTAAACATAACAAGACTTTTGAAAAATGAACATAAAATCACATTTAAGAAGATTTCTGCAATTAATGAAGTTATTCAAATAGCAGGTAAACTTGGCGAAATTGACATGTTAAATGACTATCAAATAGATGAAAAGATATTAAATCAAATGACTTTGGATGTGTGTACAGGAATAGCAGCAGGCTATGAAGCATTAAAAGATGCAAAAATACCTCTTGTAAGAGAAAAAATTATGACATCTTCAGGTACTTCTTTAGAAGGAAGATGGGTTCTTCCAGAAGAAATGCAAAAAGATACAGGTATAATATATGCTTGTGCTTTTTCAGGATTTGAGCCTTTTGTATCAGAAGTATCAAAGTATATAGCAAGTAAATTTGGAAGTAAAACAAGAAGAGATTTAATAGATTTTTATCAGGAAGTAATTTCTAGAGTAAAGGATGATGGAGTAAGGAAAATTTTATCCGATTGGTTTAATTTTCATTATTCAAAACTTACAAATAATTTTGGTGAAGAGGATATTTATGAATTTAATCATAACTTATTAATCCAGACTGCCTCTTTAGCAAACAACAGGCTTGCACAGTTTATTGGTGCTATGGGTCCTAATTTTCACATAAAAGCTTCATGTTCTTCAACAGCATCTGCCATAACAGTTGCAGAAGACCTCATAAGGGGCGGACACGCAAAAAGAATGATTGTTCTAGGAGCGGATAACCCAACTTCAAAGAAAATGTTGCCATGGGTAGGGGGAAGCTTCTTGAGCATGGGAGCGGCTTCAGATTCTAGTAATGTTTTTGAAGCAGCTGTGCCTTTTGACAATAGAAGAAATGGAACGGTAATTGGAGCTGGAGCTGTAGGACTTGTAATTGAAAAGGAAGAAGATGTAAAAAAAAGAGGCGTGAATGGAATTTGCCGTATTTTAGGGACTCATCTATTCAATACTGCAGGACATCAAGTAAAAATTGAAAGCAAAAAGTATTGTGATGAATTAGAGAGATTTATTTCAAAAATGGAAGAAGAACATGGATTTAATAGAAGTGAATTTGCAAAAAAGACAGTGTATTTTTCTCACGATACATTTTCTCCCAAAAATGGTGGGTGTGCTGAAACTGAAAAAGTAGCACTTGAAAATGTATTTGGAGATAGGTATAAGGATATAAAAGTTGTAAATACAAAGGGAATGACAGGCCATACAATGGGTGCATCTTTAGAAGAGGCTATTGCAGCAAAAGCACTTTTAAAGCAAGAAATACCTCCAGTGCCAAATTTCAAAGAGCCAGATCCTTTTTTAGAAGGCTTTAACCTGTCTAAGGGAGGGGCATATAATTTCAGATATGCTTTAAGAATGGTTATAGGCTATGGCGGTCAGGGGAACTATCACCTTTTAGAAAAAATATCCTCTGAAGACACTAGAATTTTTGACAGTGAGGTTTATAACAACTGGCTTAAGGAAATTTCAGGCTTTGAAAATGTACAATTAAAAAATCAAGGCCGAATTCTTGTAGCAGAAGGAGAAGGAAGTAAAGAGACAGTAGAAGAAAGTTTAGAAGATATTCAAAGCACCAAAGTTAATGATGATACGCCAAAAGATGATAAAATTATGTCTTACCATAATTATGAATCAGATGTACTTAGTGTTATATCAGATGTGACAAGATATCCAGTAGAAATGCTGGAAAAAGACATGGAGATGGAAGCGGATTTAGGAATAGATACAGTAAAACAAGCAACAATATTTTCTCTTATAGGAGAAAAGTACGGAATAACAGATGAAGAAGGTGTAAATATATCTAGCTACAAAACTATAGGTGATGTAATTGATTTTGTAAAGAATTTAGAAAAGAATTTAGAAGTCCCAATAAGCAAAAACATAGAAGAAAAAACAGAAAAATCAGAAAAATCAGATGAGAAGCCAGAAATAAAACATGATGAAAAACCTAAAATTAGTGCTGAAGATGCTGTATTGAAAATTATATCAGAGGTAACAAAATATCCAGAAGAAATGCTTGAAAAAGATATGGAAATGGAAGCAGATTTAGGAATTGACACAGTAAAACAAGCAACAATATTTTCCCTTATAGGAGAAAAGTATGGAATGTCAGATGAAATAGAAGTGAATATATCCACCTACAAAACCATAGGTGATGTAATTGATTTTGTAAAAAATGAATTTTATAAAGCTGAAGTAAAAGAGGAAGAAAACAACTTAAAACAAGAAAAAACAGAAGAAATAGAAAAAACAGAAGAAATAGAAAAAACAGAAGAAACAGAAGAAATATCTTATGAAATTGAAAGAGACTTAAGTTTTCAAGTACCTGTCTTTGTTGAAGAAAACTTAGGCACAAAAGATTTTGATTTAAAAGACAAAAGAATATGGATTATTGGTGATGAAAAAGAAACGGTAAATAAAATATCCAGTTATCTTAAAGGACAATCAAAATCTATAAAAGAATTTGTATTTAATAAATATAAAGACCTAGAAGATTTTGAAAAAAGCATTTTAGAATTTATAGATGAAGATGTAGATGTAGTAGTTGACTGCACCCATATAGGTAAAAATATTGATATTGATAATATTTCAAAATTAGAAGAAGAGACTTTGGAATTTTTAAATGGTGAAGCTAGATTTGTATTTTATAAAAAGCTTAGTGAACAAATATCACAGCCAAAAGTAACAATTATTTCTGCAGTTTCAATGGATGGATGCCATGGATATGGAAAAGACAGGGAGTTTCAAGACCCATTCTTTGGAGCTTTAAGTGGATTTTATAAAGGTCTCAGAAAAGAATGGACAAATTCAAAAGTAAAAATAGTGGATGTGGGAGCTGTTGAAGGAGGACTTGAAGAAATTGCATCAAAACTTAAAGATGAGATAGAATGCTCTTCTTGTGACTATGAAATTGGCTATAAGAAAGATAAGCGTATGGTACCCAAAATTGACTATTTAGACAAAATGGAGCTTCAGAAGGTAGAGTATCCTGAAAACATTCACTTTTTCATTTCAGGTGGAGGAAATGGTATTACCTCTGAAATAACAAGAAAATTATCACAAAAATACAGAGGAAAATTTACCATTATAGGCCGTACTAACTTAGATGACAATGTAGAAGAGTTTTCACAGCTAGATGATGAACAGCTAGAAAATAAAAAAATAGAAATAAAAGAAAAGTTACAAAAAAAACATTCAAAAGTGACTCCTGTAATGGTAAACAGGGAATTGGAGAAAATTAAAAAGGCTGTATCTATTTATAAATTAATAAATGAAATTAAAAATGATGGAAATGAGGCTTTATACATATCCTGTGACATCAGAAATTATGAGGAATTAGAAAAAAGTATAAAAGAATCAGTTAAAAATAATGGACCTATCCATGTACTAATTCATGGGGCAGGAATTGAAAAAAGCAGGATGTTAAAGGATAAAAGTGAGGAGGAATTTAGAGAGGTCTTTTCTGTAAAGGTTAGGGGTCTTTTAAATCTTTATAGACTTTTAGACAAAAAGCAATTAAAAAGTGTTATTGGATTTTCCTCCATTTCAGGAAGGTTCGGAAATGAGGCACAGCTAGACTATTGTGCAGCAAATAGTTTTATAAATAGCTTTATTTCTTCATTTAATTCAAAATATCAAAACATTCATGGACTTAGCATAGCCTGGTCTGGTTGGAGGGATTTGGGTATAGCATGGAGAAATGAGTACCTAAAAGAGAACTTTGAAGAAATGGGATTAAATCTTATTGAGCCAGAAAGAGGAGCTAAGGAGTTTATAAACCTTCTAGAAGGCAAAACAAATAAAAGTGAAATTATTGTAAGCAAAGGCCTTGAGTTTATAATGCCGGAAAAAATGGCTTATAAAAAGCTTAATTCCACTCCATTTATTGACTGGATAAGCAAAAAAGACGGTTTAATTGAAAAAGCTTTTAAAGTTTTTTCAGTGAAAAAAGACCCTATTATAAACCAGCATAGATTGGGGGAAACACCACTAATGCCAGCAGTTGCATTTATGGAAATGTTTGCCCAATATCACAGCTTAATTTACGGAAGAAAGAGTCAATACTGTTTTAAAAACCTAATACTGCATAACCCTTGCAAACTCTTTTATGAAAGACCTCAGGAAATTATTTTAAATGTAAAAAAAGCAGAAGAAAAAGAGAGTTTTAAAGGAGATGTATACACATATTTAGATTCTAAATATGGTATTTCAAAACTTATTAATTTAAATAGTATGGAGATAAGCACTAATGTTACAGATTATAGTGACTTACTAAATATGAGGGATATAGAATATGGGGATAGTGAAGAGGGTTCTACAAGAGCTGGACTTGAAAACCATCAGAAGAAGAATCCAAATTCTATAGTGCTAGGTCCTTTGTTTATTGATAAGAATCTTGAAAACAATAGGTACAAGAGAAATAGTAAGGGGGCTGTATTCTCCATCACCACACTTCCGGAAGAAGAAATTAACAATAAAAAATATAAACTAGAGCAATTGTTAATTAATCCAGCTTTCATGGATTCCATCTTCCAAGTATGTGGAATACATACTGCTTACAATAGCGAAAGAGTATTTTTACCATGGAAAGTAGAAGAAATTGGTGTTGTAAAAGTTCCAAGAGATGCTTGTGGTTATAAAGTATATGCAGAGCTAAAAGAAGATGGGGACGAGTACAAAAAATACAATGTGGTAATGTTAAATGAGCATAATCAAGTGTGTTATTATGCAAGAAATGTTATAATGAGGCGAATTAGTCTATGATATCACAAGAAACAATGGAATTGATTGAATTTAATATGGAAAGATTAAAAACACATGCTAACTTAAATTATGCATTAGTAGATATGAGTAAGATAGATGAGAAATTGGAAATTGACGGCAAAAAATATCTTTCTCTACTGTCAGAAAGGGAGGTGGAATATTTAGAGGGATTTAAAATTTATAAGAAGAAACTTCAATGGTTATGTGGCAGATACGCAGTGAAAAAAGCACTTTTTAAATATAAAGTTTTAAAAAAAAGTATGATAGATTTAAACTGTGTAGATATTTTAAAAGGGGCAGATTCTGCCCCTTATATCCATCAGTATCCCAATACAAATGTTTCTATCACTCATTCCTTTCCCTATTGTATGGGAGTGATATCAGAAAACAAGGTGGGAGTAGATGTTGAAAAAATTTTTAAAGTGGAAAACTCTTTAATTAATTTCTTTTTTTCAGACAGAGAAAAGAGTATTCTATCTAAAACAACTAACCTGCATGAAAGAAATGTACAAGCTATAAAATACTGGACTAGAAAGGAAGCTATATCTAAATTTTTAAGACTTGGAATGAATATGGATTTTAAAAAACTAGACACTGTAGATGATGAATTACAGATAG
>DUVG01000114.1 GCA_012841175.1 Clostridium sp. | reverse complement strand
GTAATCCCGGGGGCATTTCTTAAAAAATGATTTTCTTGCCTGAATATTAAATGCTGAAATGGCATTTTAAAAAACTCTCTTGTGAGAGTATTGGCAGGAGATGGGTTCATGCTTTTACCGTGAACTGAATTCTTGCACCACTTGTTGCTGTATGTTATACTTTAGATAAGAAAAAATTGAAAAGGATTGGCAATTTATTGATTAAATGTAACGATATGCGTCTGTTCAAGTATGCACGTATTAGTAAATATACAATTTGATTTTTATTGCTTTTAAATTAAATTTTTTGCTGCAAAATGAAGTATGCTAGAGATGGGAGTGTTTAATATGATGATGTGTTCTATTTGCAAAGAGAATATAGCAGTTGTTTTTATAACTAAAATTATAGATGGAAAGCAAACACAGGAAGGAATGTGTATTTCTTGTGCAAAAAAGAATGGAGTTCAGCCAATTAATCAAATACTTGAACAAACAGGTATATCTGACGAGGAAATAGATGATTTAAATAAGCAGATGGGTGATTTTATACAAGAAATGGATATTGATGATTTTAGTAATATATCAGAGGATTTTGCAAATACTGCAAATCCCTTTTTGAACCTATTTAACAAAAATCTATTTAAAAAAGGAGGAGCTAAAGGTTCAAAAAATAATGAAATAAATAATGAAATAAATGAAGAAAAAAAAGAAGAAAAGGATTCAAAAAATAATAAAAAAATAAAAACACAAGAAAAAAAGACCTCTAAAAGAAAAAAATATTTAGACACTTATGGGGATAATCTGACAGAAAAAGCGAGAAACAATAAAATAGATAGAGTTATAGGTAGAGATAAAGAAATAGATAGAATTATTCAAGTGCTTAACAGAAGGAATAAAAACAATCCTGTATTAATAGGGGAGCCAGGTGTGGGAAAAACTGCTATTGCTGAGGGCCTTGCAGTTAAAATTGTTCAAAGAGAAGTCCCGGTAAAGCTGTTTAACGTAGAAATATATTTACTTGACTTAACAAGTATTGTGGCGGGAACACAGTTTAGAGGGCAATTTGAGAGCAGGATGAAGGGAATTATAGAAGAAGCCAAAACATTAGGGAATATTATATTGGTTATAGATGAACTTCATAATATTATTGGAGCGGGAGAAGCAGAAGGTGCAATGAATGCAGCTAACATTTTAAAGCCTGCACTTGCTAAAGGAGAAATACAAGTTATTGGAGCTACAACTCTTAATGAATATAGAAAATATATTGAAAAAGACGCTGCATTGGAAAGAAGGTTTCAACCTGTGCTTATTGAAGAACCGTCTATAGAAGAAACAATTGAAATATTAAGGGGAATTAAGGATTATTATGAAGATTTTCATAGAGTAAAAATAACTGATGAAATAATAAAATTGACAGTTAATCTTTCAGAAAGATATATTAATGATAGATTTTTGCCTGACAAAGCAATAGATATTTTAGATGAAGCAGGTTCTAGAGCTAATATAAAAAATGTTGGATTAGTGAAACTTGATATGTTAAAAGAAGAACTAAAAAAAGTACAGGAAGAAAAAGAAAGTGCAATATCAGCAGACTCTATCGAGGACTATCAAAAAGCTGCAGACTTAAAGGTAAGAGAATGCAAACTTTTAGAAGAAATACGAGAAATGGAAGAAGAAAATAAAGAGATGTATATTACTTCAGATGATGTTGCACATGTAATAGAAACTTGGACCAAGATACCTGTTAAAAAACTTACTGAAATTGAAGCAAAAAAACTTTTGAATTTGGAAGAACGTCTTCATAAAAGATTGATAGGACAGCATAATGCAGTTAAAAGTGTTTCTAAAGCTATAAGAAGAAGCAGGGCAGATTTTAAGAAAAAGAAAAAACCAGCATCTTTTATATTTGTAGGACCAACAGGAGTAGGTAAAACTGAGCTGGTAAGAGCACTTGCAGTGGAGATTTTTGAAACTGAAGATTCACTAATAAGGTTTGATATGTCTGAATATATGGAAAAACATGCAGTTGCCAAACTTATTGGTGCACCTCCTGGATATATAGGTTATGATGATGCTGGTCAACTTACCGAAAAAATAAGGAGAAAACCATATTCTATTATATTATTAGATGAGATAGAAAAGGCTCATCCAGATGTATTTAATATGTTTTTGCAAATACTTGAAGATGGAAGAATAACTGATAGTCATGGTAGAGTGGTAAATTTTGAAAACACAATAATAATAATGACCTCTAATGCAGGAACAAGCAGTAAAGCAAGTGGAATAGGTTTTGGAAGTGATAACTACATTGCTATTGAAAACAAAGTAAAAGATGTTTTAAAAGAAATATTCAGGCCTGAATTTTTAAACAGAATAGATGAAATAATTGTGTTTGACCAACTAAAAAAAGATGAGCTTAAGGAAATAATTAAGCTTATGCTCCAAGAAATAGTAGATGAAGTTAAAGAAAAAAATATGACAATAGAAATAGAAGAGCCTGTTATTGACTTTATACTTCAGAAGGGTTATGATCCTAAATATGGAGCAAGGCCTTTAAGGAGAATGATCCAAAAATACATTGAAGATGAGTTGTCAGATATGTATCTTAGAGGTATTTATACAGAGGGCAGTAATATTCGTGTTTATATTGAAGGAGAAGAAATACAATTTAAATAGTTAATTAGTATATTTTAAAGACAAAAAGCGTTTATTTTAAAATAAACGCTTTTTATCTAAAATCTATAAATGATAGAGGTTGTGTATGAAAAATTGTTAATAAAGGTTTAGATATATTATATCATTTAACTGAAGAATTATTGTTAAAATTATATTAAATATCAAAAATAAAATAAATTACTATAAAAGCAATAAATAAGAAACAACTGTACAGACTTAATACAAGATAATTAAAAACCCCATATAAGGAAGATGAAAATCAATGGCATTTAAAATAAAAAACATTAAAAAAAAGATATTTTTTGTAAGTTTTGTTTGCATAACTTTATTTTTGTTACTATCAGGTTGTGATGCTAAGCTTAAAAAAATACAAAAAGAAATATTTTCATTAAATACAGTGATAGATATAACTGTGTATGGAGATAAAGAAGCTGAAAAGGTTTTGCAAAAGGCTATAAACAGAATATATGAGATAGAAAACCGAATGAGTGCTACAATTTCTAAGAGCGATGTTTCATTAATAAATCAAAATGCAGGAAAGAGACCTGTAAAAGTTCATGATGATACTTTTTTTGTTATTCAAAAAGCATTAGAATATGGAGAATTGACAAATGGGGCATTTGATATTTCAATATATCCATTAGTTAAACTGTGGGATATAAAATCTCAAAACAAAAATATACCATCGAAAGAGGAGATAAATGCTGTTCTTGATTTGGTGGATTACAAAAAAATAAAACTTAATTTTGATGAAAAGACGGTTTTTTTAGAAAAAGAGGGTATGTCAATTGATTTAGGAGGAATTGCAAAGGGGTATGCAGTGGATGAAGTTAGAGGTATTTTGGTAGAAGGAGGAACAAAACATGGACTTATATATATGGGGGGAGATATTGCAGTAATTGGAAACAAGCCAGAAGGTGGATTGTGGAGAATTGGAATTGAAGATCCAAGATATAAAAATGAAGGTTCTAGATTTTTTGCAGTAACTGAAAGTGCTGATTTAAGCGTTGTTACATCTGGAGATTATCAACGCTATGTAGAAATTGATGGCAAACGCTATCATCATATATTTAACCCCTATACAGGTTATCCGGCAGAAACAAATGTAATGAGTACAACTGTTATTGGAAAAAGTTCTATAGACGCTGATGCTTTAGCAACAGCAATTTTTGTATTGGGTGTAGATGAAGGATTTGAAATAATGGAAAAAATTCATGAGTTTGATGGAATAATTGTTACTAAGGATAAGTACGTATATATCACTAAAAGACTTAAAGATAAGGTGGATATTGTAAAAAAAGAATATACTCAAGGAAATATTTAAAAACTATATCCTGAGTTTAAAAAATATGATATTATATATTTATAGGTTCAATTAATGATGTAGCGAAAGCTTATCTTGCTAAAAGTTCATAGCAAAGTAAAAACTATACTTTTATTACTATATTTTTCACCTTTAGCTATAATTTGCTTATAAATAAATTTATAGTTTAATAGAAGTGTCAATTCAAAAAAAGTTTTAGTTGTTGTTTAAATTTAATAATAGGAGTGGTATGTATGAGGCTTTTTGTGGATATGATAGTAAATTTAGATCCAGTAGGTGTGGCTATAATATTTATTATTCTTTTGATTTTTGTGTTTTCATTTGCTATTAATTTAATAGTTAGAAGAAAATACATTTCTATTCAAAATGATTTAGAGAAGAATAAGGATAATGAAAAGGGAGAATTTAAGAACAATTTACTAAATATGATAGTAGAATCTTATAAAAGCACTGCTTTAGTTAATTACAATGAAGTAAATACTCAAGCTATAATAGAAAATTGTTTTAATACAAAACTTCGTATTTATCTGGTATTTGAAAGATTTATTAAACATACCGTTTCAACATTAATAACTCTTGGTCTTTTAGGAACATTTTTTGGGTTGACATTAGCAGTTACTGATTTGGTAAATGTTTTTAGAAAAATAATGGAATCAGATGCAGTTACAGACCCAACATTTTCTACTGGTTTTTTAAATGACCTTATTCCTTCTGTATATAGTATGGGAGTAGCATTTTCCACAAGTCTTTTTGGTATAGCTAGTTCAATACTCTTTACCATCTTCAATATTGTATGTAGTGCAGAAGAGGCTAGAGAGACTTTAATGGTTCGCATTGAAGAGTATTTAGACAATACAGTATCCCTTGTTATTGCTAAGGACAAAGAAACAGAGTATAATTTGATGAACAAAATATTAAAAGAGACTTTTATTGAGTTTGGAGAAAAAATAGAAAGCACTTTAAAACAAACTGTTGAGTCCTTTGGGGAAAGCCTTACTAGTGTAGTAATGGATGTAAATGTTACTTCTAAGACATTGGATAATACAGTAGAAAAGTTTGATTCATCTCTTAAAAATTTTGCATCAAATATAAAAGACTTTACTGAGTTTAACAACAATCTTAAAAACAATATAGAAAAAATGGATGTAAGCTTTATAAAGGTTACTGAAGCTCTGACAGATACATCTAAAATTATTTCTGAGAACTACAGTTCAATTGAAAACTTCTCAAAGGATATAAAAGATGCTGCAGAAGAAATGACTGAATATAACCGTCAAGTAATCCATGATATATCAAACATAGTTATAGAAGTAAAGAGTACAGTAACGACAATTAATGAACTTAGTGAAACAATTAAAACTGATTTAGGTGTTAGGACTGAAGAAATTAAAGAATATCATGACAAAATAAATAATTTAATGACAAAATTAGGAGAAGAGGTTAATCTTTTAGGAGAAAAGACAGCAGAAGCCTTTTCAAAAAGCCTAGATGAAAGTGGTAAAATTGTATCCCAAAAAGTTGTTGAAGGTATGGATGGTATTTTAAAAGAGATATTTGTTATTATGGATGAATTTAAGGAAAATGAAAAAATGTTGGCAAAAACAATTGTAACGCTTCCTGACCAACTTTTAACATACAATGAAACTGCATCAACAAAGATAAATAAGCAGTTAGATGAGGTAAAAAGGCTTTTGAGAAATAATTGAGGTGAAACTTAATGAAAACTAGAAGAAGAAATTTTAAAAAAGATTACCAAGCACCAAATTTTTGGCCCTCATTTACAGATGTAATGTCAACAATTGCATTGGTATTGTTTTTCCTAATGTTATTAGCATATATACAAAATATGGTTACGGGAAACAAGCTATTGCATAATATAGCTAAATTAGAAGAAAAAGAGTTAGAACTTGAAAATGTTGAATATGAGTTAGCCATTCAAAAAACAGAGCTAGAAAAAATTAGAGCTGAAGCAGAGAGAATAGGTAATGATTTGGCTATTTCACAAAAAGAAATTGACAAGCAGCGTGAAATAATTGCAACTAGCAATGAGGAATTGGATGAGTTGCGTACCAAGCTTGCCACAATAGCTGTCCTTCGTTTGGATATTTTAGAAAAAGTAAAATATTCAATAGAGAGTGAATTAGGAAGAACAACAATAAGAGGAGAAGAACTTGTTGCTATAGGAGATAATGCAAATATTATTATAAATGAAAGTCTTGTATTTGAAACCAATTCCTATGATATAAAACCAGAAGGAAGAAAACTTTTAGACCAGTTTGCAATAGCATTTGAAAAAATTTTAGATGATAGAAATATAAGAAATTATATTGACTCAATTAATATAGAAGGACACACCGATGATGTGGGTACTTCAAGTTATAACAGAGAGCTGTCGGCAAAACGTTCAGCTGAGGTGGTAAATTACCTTATGAGTTCAAATCCTCAACTAGAAAAAAAATATGCCAGCTTCTTTGCAACGGTGGGATTTTCTAAATTTAGACCAATAACTCTAGAAATTAGTGAAACTGCAAGGGAAAAGAACAGGAGAATTGAGATAAAAATAGCAATTAAAGACTCAAGTATCCAAGATATAATAGAGGATTATCTTAATGAAACTAATGAAAAACTTCGTTTAATACAGGGTGATTTATATGAAGAATAAAACTGAAAAACTAGATATAAGGATAATAAAATATGAACAATATATTAAAGCAAATCCTCAAAAAGCCTATGGTTTCTATTGTTTAGGAAGGATTTATTTTACCCTTGAAAAATATAAAACAGCAGAAAACTATTTTAAAAAGGCACTTTCAATTGATGAAGATTATACACGTGCCATAATAGCTTTAATTGAATTATACGTATATAGAAAAAAATTTATAAAAGCAGTGTATCTTTTTTCTAAATACCGACAAGACATTAATAAAAATTATATATTTAGGGTTAAACTTGTCCGAGGTGTTAGTTCTTACTATAGTAAAAGTGATTTTTTTAGAACACCTTCCACAGGTTTTTTGAAAAAACTTTTTTTAAAAAACACTATGAGATATGCAAGAGATTTGGTACCAAAAGAGTCTAGTAATATAGTTCTTAAAATTATTTTGAGTATGTATTATTTAAAAACAGGAGAAAATAATATTTTTGTAATGCAGATGTTCAAAACATGTGTATATTGGGATGGGTTAGATGACCATTTGAGATGGGAACTTTTAAAAGCTTTATCAGATTCAGGCAATAAGCTTATTTATGATATGAATATTGCCAAAAAGTTTTCATCAATTCCTCATCAAAATTGTTCAGACGAATATGCAGGGATAATATTGGCGGCGTCTATGCTTAAGGGGGATATCGCAAAAACATCAGAAATATACAATTTAGCAAACAAATATAGTAAAAAGTTAGCTCCTGAAATAATGTGGAGATATGTATTTTGGTGCAGGGAAAATTCCTTCTACGATTCTTCTGCTTATGATTGTTGTAAAAAGCTTGTAAAATTAGGATGGATGGATAAAGTTATTGCCCAGACATTTTTAGCTTTAAAAGATAAAAATAGTGTTAAACTTTCAAAACGTGATGAACAAATGCTAAAGCTATATGGTTATATTGATTCACTCTAATATATCTTTTAATATACCTCTTTTATATTTAACCTTAAGTATTCTGTGAAGAGATTTATCTATTGTATCTTCTGTAATATCTCCATTTATAACAGCATTTAGAATGCCATTATATGCTTTTTCCAATGAATCAGGCATAAGTAGAACATCAGCACCAGCTTTAAAAGCCATAACTGAAGCTTTGTCACAAGACCAATGTTTTTTTATAGCATTCATTTCTAAAGCATCGGTTATTATAAGACCATCATAATTTAATTCTTCTCTTAAAAGGCCTGTTAATATTTTCTTTGAAAGAGTTGCAGGTAAATTATCTGAATCTATTTTAGGTAATATTATGTGAGCTGTCATAATAGCATCAGCACCTGCAGATATTCCATTTCTAAAAGGAACTAATTCTACATTCTTAAGTCTTTCAATATCATGTTCCATTATTACCGCTCCCTCGTGGGAATCTTTAGAGGCATCTCCATGTCCGGGAAAATGTTTTAAAACGGCACTGATGTCTTGCTCTTGAATTCCTTTGACAATTTGTTCTACCATTATTCCTACTTTTTGTGGATCTGAGCCAAATGCCCTATCCCCTATAACAGGATTTTTGGGATTGGTATTTACATCTGCAACAGGAGCAAAATTCATGTTAAATCCAAGGGTATAAAGCTCACTTCCTAATTTGTTTCCAAGTTGGTATGCAAAGTCTGGGTCATTTGCTTCACCTATTTTTTGTGCAGAAGGAAGTTTTGTTATTCCCATTTTAGGATTACTTCCAAGCCTGCTTACCCGTCCACCTTCTTCATCCACAGAGATAAAAAGGGGTATTTTGCTTGCAGACTGCATGCTTTCAATTAGACTTGATGTTTGATCTATAGTGTCTATATTTTCACTAAATAATATAACGCCTCCTATTTTAAATTCTTCTATTTGATTTTTAATATGTTCATTTATCTCATAAACATTGTTACCCTTTTCGTCCTTTCTAAAGGCCACAATAAATAGCTGTCCAACTTTCTCCCCTAATGTCATTGAGGAAATTAAACTGTCTATAACATCCACTTCAGAATGTTCTGGAGTAGGTTCTAGAGTGGGTTCTAGGGTAGTTGTTGGCAGTGGTTTAGTGACAAATGGTATGGTGTTTTGTGGAGAATTTGGAGTTTGGTTATTGTTACAGCCAACAAACAATAACATAATGCTTATGAATAATATTTTTAAATAATTTATTTTTTTCAAATTAACACAACCTTTAAAAATTATAAATATTTTATTATTTATTTTATCAATGTGGATAAAATTTATCAATCTATACAAAAAGGGTAGTGATAAAATATTTCTTAAAATTAACCGTATTTTGGCATGTATCTACATATTAAAGATTATTAAATATGTGTCGATATAATATACAAATATAATTATATTTATTTTTTGCACAACAAATCAAAGTTGTGTCAAGCATATAGAATATATAGAAGGAGATGTTTAAATGAGTTTTTTGAAAAATCAAAAAATAAGGGTAAAATTAATGGTAGGGGTATCAGTAGCATTTATTTTAACAATAGGGATAATTGTAACTCTTGCTACAAGTCAATTAAGTTATTATGTTCATGATTTTAGTGAACAGCAGGCAATTAAAGGTATGGAGGGATTGGAGACTGAACTTAGCAAATTACAAAAGAATGCATTGGAATTTGGTAATGTGTTAGCTGTTCATCCGGATATAATAACGGGTATAGAAAAAGAAAATACAAACCTTTTATCTGAAACCATTGGCATGTTTGAGGAAAAAATGGGAGTAGACTTTATAAAAGTAACAGATATAGAAGGTACAGTTATAGCGAACACCCGTGCTTTTCAAAGCACTAGAAATAACATTTTTAATCAGAGCAATATACAGTCGGCCCTCAGAGGAGAAGCCTTTTCAACAATAGAAAAAGGTAATTCAATAGAATTTGCTGTTCGAGCAGGAATACCAGTTCATGGAGAACGAGGGAACATCATAGGTGTTATTTCCCTTGGATATAGCCTTGACAATTTGGCGTTTTTAGATGAGTTAAAATCAACTTATAAAACCGAACTCACATTGTTTCTAGGAGATGAAAGGTATAATACCACCATTGAAATGGATGGAAAAAGAATATTAGGTACAAAACTTGATGGTAAAATAGCAGACAGAGTATTAACAAAAAATGAGGAGTATTCTGGAGATGCAAGTATTCTTGGGGCAGAATATCTGGTAGCTTATAAGCCCCTAGTAGATGGAAACAATCAGACAATAGGTGTTATTTTTGCAGGACAGAAATATGATGAAGTTTTAGCAATAAAAAATAAAACTATATTGTATATTTCTATAGCTACAACTGTATTAGAAATTTTATTATTAGTTTTTGTGGGCTTTTTTGTAAGTAAAGTTATAACAAAGCCATTAAAAAAGCTTGTAGAGGTTTCAAATACATTAGCAGAAGGGGATGTGGATATTTCAATTGAATCTTCTTCAAAGGATGAAATAGGAGAACTTACCGATTCTTTTAGCAAGATGATAGATAATATAAAGCATCAGGCTGATGTGGCTGGAAAAATAGCAAAGGGAGATTTAAATGTAAATACAAAACCAAAGTCAGAAAAAGACATTCTTTCAAACAGCATGCTGCTTGTTGCTGATACCCTTTCTAATTTGGTTAAAGAAACTGAAATGTTGACGAGTTCGGCTATAGAAGGGAATCTTAGTACAAGAAGTGATATAGAGAAATTTAGTGGTGTTTACAAAGAGGTAATTGAAGGTGTAAATAGTACTTTAGATGCGGTGCTAGAACCAGTAGAAGAAGCATCTGAGGTGCTTAAGAAACTTTCAGAAGGCTCTTTAAAAGTATATGTAAGGGGGAATTATAAGGGAGGACATGCTATTATTAAAAATTCCCTAAACAAGACAGTGAAAATATTATCTGATTACATTAATGAAATAACCTATGTGTTAACAGAATTGTCACAGGGCAATCTAAATATATCCATTACAGGAGATTATAAGGGAGATTTTGTAAAAATAAAAGATTCTTTGAATTTAATTGTAGAGTCCTTTAATGAAATTTTAAGTGAAATTAATGTTGCGGCAGAACAAGTTGCATTAGGGGCAAAGCAGGTATCTGAAACCAGTATGTCTTTATCAGAGGGTACAACTGAACAGGCAAGTTCTATAGAAGAGGTTAGTTCATTTATGGAAGAAGTATCAGAACAAACTAAGCAAAATGCTGTTAGTGCAAATCAAGCTAATGAATTAGCTTTGATAGCTAAAAATACTGCTGTTGAAGGAAATGAAAAAATGAGTGAAATGCTTCAGGCAATGAGTGAAATAAATGAGGCCTCAAGTAATATATCAAAAATAATAAAAGTTATAGACGAAATTGCATTTCAGACTAATATTTTGGCTTTAAATGCGGCAGTGGAGGCGGCTAGAGCTGGTCAATACGGTAAAGGATTTGCAGTGGTGGCAGAAGAAGTTAGAAATCTTGCAGGGAAAAGTTCTGATGCAGCTAAGGAAACATCCACTCTCATTGCAGGTTCTATTGAAAAAGTGGATTCTGGTACTGAAATTGCAAATAAAACTGCAGAAGCCTTAAATAGAATTGTTGAGGATATAGATAAAGTATTTAATTATGCTGGGAATATAGCAGAATCTTCTAACCAACAAGCGACAGCCATATCCCAGATTAATGACAGCATAAATCAAGTTTCTCAAGTAATTCAAACAAATTCTGCAATTTCACAAGAAGCAGCAGCAGCTAGTGAAGAACTTTCCAGCCATGCACAGGTAATGAAAGAATTAGTGGGAAGATTTGAAAAAAAGTCTGATGAGTTAAAAAAATCAGACAACAAGGAATTAAATCCAGAAATAATAAAGATGTTAGAACAATTGACTGAAGAGAATAAGAGGTCAAATACGGACATTGACAAACATGATTTTGAAAACTTTGAAAAGTATTAAAATGAAATTGTTTAAAAAGTTAAAAGCAAAAGGTTAAAATTTTTAATATTATTATGAAAGATTATGAAAAAACATTAAAAATTTTTAAATAATATTTACAATTCCTAAAAAAATATGATATAATACATTGTGTTAAAGTATTAACATATTAAATGTAAAATGCTTTAATAATGAATATTATTTATTTACTTACTACAAGGAGGGTAACTAGTATGAAAAAAGTAAAAAAAGTATTAGCAGTGGTAATGGTTTTAGTACTAGCGTCAATGGCATTGGCTGGTTGTACAGCTAATGAGATTGAACTTATTGATTCATTTATTGCTACAACCCAAATAAAATCATATGAAGGCACTTCAACTATAGAAGTAAGCTTTAGCGGTGAAAGCAATCAAGAAGAATTACAAGAAATTTTTGACAATGTAGCTATGTATCTAGATGGCCTAAAATTAGTTGTAAATGAAAAAGCTTGGTCAAATGATGAAGCAACAAAGGCTAAGACGGCAGTAGACTATGAATTAGAAATGGCAGATATGAAAGTTAATTTTGGTATGTGGGCAGATGTAGATATTTCAAATGAAAATCCTTCAATGAAAATTATATTTAGTGTTCCACAAATGTTACTTGATTCATTATTAGGTGATGAATATGCTGGAAAATACATAGTAATGAATTATGACAATATCTTTGAAGAAACAGGAATGTTTATGGATTTCACCAATATGGAAGGACTAGGAGAAGATATTCTTAAAATGGCATTTGATTACATAAAATCAAGTGCAGCTGATTTAGACATGGGAATAGAAATCGCTACAAAAAAAGGCACTGAAACTACAAGCAGAGGAGAAAGTGCTACAAAATACGAAGTTAAATTTGATGATGCATCTTTCAAAAAGTTTTCCGAAGCTATAATTAACGATGTTATACTTCAAGATAAAACTTTGGATTTAGTTAGAGACTATATGAAAACTTCCATGAGCCTTGTTGATTTTGAAACTATTTATCAGACTTTGGGAGAAGAGATGGAAGAGGAATTTGACCAAGAAGCTATTGTTGAAGAAGCTATGGCAGAAATAAATGAAGGCTTAGCAGAAATCTCTAAAGAATTCCCAGAATACAGAAAAGCTGTAACACAGGCATTTGAAGCTATTAAAGATGTGAAAATACTTGGAGAAAAGGGTATTACATCAACATACTATGTTAATAAAGATGGTTATGTAGTTGAACAAAAACATGCTGTAGATATAGAATTAGATATAGCAGAATTAGAAAAAGCTTCATTAGGTATAGACAATATGGATTTAGAAGTAGAAGAACTTGAGGCTTCAATTAGCTTACTTGAAAAAGATTTAGATTTAGAAGCATATGAAGAAGAGGTAGAAGAGGTAGACGGTAAAATCAAATTAGGTATAAATTATGAATCTTCAATTTATAATATAAACAAAGAAGTTAGTGTAGAAATACCTGAAATAACAGAGAAAAACTCTGTGGACTTGTTTGAAGAATTCTTTGCTGGCTTAGGTTCAATATTCAATGGAGAAGCAGACATTGAATATGTAGAGCCACCAGTTAAAGATGGAATTAACGTACTATTAAACTATAGTTATATTGAATTCCCTGATGTAGTTCCTCAAAATATTGATGGAAGAGTACTAGTTCCAATAAGAACAATATCAGAAGAGATGGGTGCAGAAGTAGGATATGAACATGAAACAAGAACAGTTACAATTATGGACGGAGAAAAGGAAATAATATTAAAAATAGGAGAAGCTACAGCTTATATTGATGGTGCAGAATATGAACTTGATGTACCTGCAAGTATTATTGATGGCCGTACAATGGTTCCAATAAGATTTGTAGCAGAGGCTATGGATTCAGTTGTTGATTGGGACGGAGATACAAAAACAGTAATTATCTTTAAATTCTAATAAAAACAAAAAGGGTGGGAACAAAATCCCACCTTTTTTTATTACCTTGACAGATATTAAAAATTCATTTATTATTTTTATTAATAATGTAAATAATGAAAAAGGCAATGATTAAGAGGAGTAGACAGTGTTGACTTAAAAAGAGATAGAAAACCTTAGGCTGAAAGTTTTCTAATAAGTAACAGCTGTTGAAGGTAGCTTAGAAGTTCTGCAGTTGAAATAATAGTAGACTGTGGCGGCAAAGGACCGTTATTTCCATAAAGAGCCCAATTATATTGGGAATTTTGGTGGTACCGCGGAAAACATTCTTTCGTCCATTTTTAGGATGAGAGGATTTTTTTTATATATAGAGGAAAGGATGCTTTTAATAGTATTTAAATAAATGGAGGTTTTTAGATGAATAATATGGCAAAAACATATGATCCTAAACAAGTTGAAGATAGGATTTATAATGAATGGACAGAAAAAGGTTATTTTCATGCAGAGGTTGACCAAGAAAAAACACCTTATACAATAGTTATTCCACCACCTAATATAACAGGACAGCTTCATATGGGGCATGCTCTTGATAATACTTTGCAGGATATTTTAATAAGATGGAAGAGAATGCAGGGGTATTCGGCTCTTTGGCTTCCTGGAACTGACCATGCAAGTATTGCCACAGAGGCAAGAATTGTTGAGACTATGGCTAAAGAAGGGATTACCAAAGAAGAAATAGGCAGAGAAGAGTTTTTAAAGAGGGCGTGGAAGTGGAAAGAACTATATGGTGGAAGAATTGTAGAACAATTAAAAAAACTAGGCAGTTCCTGTGATTGGGAACGTGAAAGATTCACTATGGATGAGGGACTGTCTAATGCTGTAAAAGAAGTATTTATAAGGCTTTATGAAAAAGGTCTTATTTACAGGGGAGAAAGAATTATAAATTGGTGCCCTAAATGTAATACTTCCATATCAGATGCGGAAGTTGAGCACAATGAAAAACAGGGTAATTTCTGGCATTTTAAGTATCCTGTAAAAGATAGCAATGAGTATGTGGTAATTGCTACAACAAGGCCTGAAACAATGCTTGGAGATACAGCAGTAGCTGTACATCCTGATGATGAAAGATATAAGCATCTTGTAGGTAAAATGGTGATTCTGCCTTTAGTAAATAGGGAAATTCCTGTTATTGCAGATGAATATGTTGATATGGAATTTGGTACTGGAGTTGTTAAAATAACCCCAGCCCATGACCCTAATGACTTTGAAGTGGGACTTAGGCACAATTTACCTCAATTAAAGGTTATGAATGATGATGCAACAATGAATGAACTTGCTGGTCAGTATAGTGGTATGGACAGATATGAGGCTAGAAAGCAGATTGTAAAGGATCTTGAAAACCTTGATTTGCTGGTTAGGATTGAAGACCATACTCATAATGTAGGAGAATGTTATAGGTGTAATACTGTGGTAGAACCTATAATCTCAAAACAGTGGTTTGTTAAAATGGAACCTTTAGCAAAACCTGCAATAGAGGCAGTTAAAAATGGTTCTATAAAATTTGTACCTGAAAGGTTTTCAAAGATATATTATAACTGGATGGAAAATATACAGGATTGGTGTATTTCAAGACAGCTTTGGTGGGGGCATAGAATCCCTGCATATTATTGTTTAGAATGTGGGTATACAATGGTAGGGGATAATATGCCTGATAATTGTTCTAAGTGTAACAGCACAAAAATAAAGCAGGATGAAGACACCCTTGATACATGGTTTAGCTCTGCTCTTTGGCCTTTTTCGACCCTAGGATGGCCAGAAGAAACAGAAGATTTAAAATACTTTTATCCTACAAATGTACTTGTTACAGGTTATGACATAATATTTTTCTGGGTAGCAAGGATGATATTCTCAGCCTTAGAACATACAGGGAAAGAGCCCTTTAAGTACGTTTTTATACATGGTATTGTAAGAGATGCCCAGGGAAGAAAGATGAGTAAATCCTTAGGTAATGGTATAGATCCTTTAGAGGTAATTGATAAATACGGGACAGATGCTTTAAGATTTGCTCTTACAATAGGTACTTCACCAGGAAATGACATGAGATTTTCTGATGATAAAGTTGAATTTAGCAGAAACTTTGCAAATAAAATTTGGAATGCATCAAGATTTGTTCTTATGAACTTTGATGAAAATATTGATTTTGAAAAAGTAAATTCAGAAAAATTTACAATGGCTGATAAGTGGATAATAAGCAGAATAAATTCTCTTTCTAAAGATGTTACAGAAAATATGGAAAAGTTTGAACTTGGTATAGCGCTGCAAAAGATATATGAGTTTATATGGGATGAGTTTTGTGATTGGTATATTGAACTTGTAAAGCCAAGGCTTTATGATAAAGAGTCTGATTCAAGACTTGAAGCTCAATATGTACTAAATTATGTATTAGGTGCATCTATGAAGCTTTTACATCCGTATATGCCCTTTATTACCGAAGAGATTTATTCACATCTTATAAATGAAGATGAAAGTATAATGATTTCTAAATGGCCTCTATATGAGGAAAAATACAATTATCAAGAAGAAGAAAAGAAAATGGACCTTATAATGAATATTATAAAAAGTATTAGAAATATAAGAGCAGAAATGAATGTACCACCATCAAAAAAGGCAAAAACCATATTTGTTGCCCCAGGTTCTAGGGAGCAAGAAATATTAAAAGAGGGAGAAGCATTTTTCAAAACATTAGGCTATAGTTCAGAGACTGTTATACAGGCTGATAAGTCTGGTATACCTTCAGACGCAGTAACCTCTGTTTTGGCAGGAGTAGAAGTGTTTATTCCATTAGAAGATTTAATAGATATTGAAAAGGAAATTGAAAGACTTGAAAAAGAAAAGGAAAATCTTCAAAAAGAACTTGATAGGGTAAATAAAAAGCTTTCTAATGAAGGATTTGTTTCAAAGGCACCTAAAAAAGTAATTGATGGAGAACGTGAAAAGAAAGAAAAGTATGAAGAGATGTATCAAAAAGTATCAGAAAGATTAAATAGTCTTAAAAAGTAATTAAGAACAAGTGGCCAGTACTTCTATCGCACTTTTTAAAAGTAGAGAAGAGGTATCGGCCACTTTTTATTTTACCCTTAGAAAGGATTAGCACAAAAGCTTAAAGGGGGAAAATAGCTTCTTGACGTGGATATTTTAAAATAAATATGATAAACTAATTTAAGGAATAAGCCAATAATAGAGATTTTAAGGTTATTTTTTAAAATAAGGGTGATTTAATATGAAATATGGATTTGTCAGGGTTGGC
>DUVG01000015.1 GCA_012841175.1 Clostridium sp. | reverse complement strand
GGAAAAGGATTTATTGAGTTTACAATGCCTTTAGAAGAAATTATTGAAGACGGAGAAGTTAAGGCAACTTTGATAAGTCCGTCAGGAGAAGAGGAAGAAACAAAGTTAGAGGTAGTCTCTCCAGGGGGTTACAGAGGAGAGTTTTCAGCTGATGAAACAGGGGCGTATATTGCAAGTGTAAGTATTGATAGTGGAGGGAAAACTATAAATACTACAGTTGATGGAATTTTAGTTCCATATTCCCCAGAGTATAATCTAATAAAAACTAATGGAAAAGAACTTTTGGAAAGGTTGATATATGAAAGTGGCGGGAGAGTTATTAAAAATGCGGAAGAAGTATTTTCAGGGAATATAGATACAAATGAAAATATAAATGATACTACAGATGTTTTGCTTTTGATAGCTTTGGTACTTCTAATTATAGATATTGCCATAAGACGTCTTAATATATCTTTTAGAAAGTTTGATGTAGTATTGGAAAAGGGGAGAAATGTAACCGTTGCACTTAAAGAAAGGATAGAAACAAACAGAAAAAAACAGCAGTTTGTTGAAAGTGTTGAAAATAATAAAGTTAAAGACAAAAAAACTAAGATAGATATAAGTAAGAAAAAACCTGATTTAGAAAAGGGAAAAATAGAAAAGGAAAAAAGTCACAATAGTAGTGATACATCTCATATATCAAAATTATTAGAGAATAAGAGAAAGAGAGAGTAAAACTCTTTTGGTAGATTAGGAGTCATTTTGCGCTGCTTGAACTTTATAATTAACTGATGTGTCAGTAAGAGACATATTTTGCCATGCTCGTGATTTCCATCTAAATAGCATCATAAGTCCTCTGCACCATTCATCACAGCCAAGAGCTATCCAAACACCCATTAGTCCTAAACCCAATTTAAGTCCAAGGGTAAAGGATAGTAATACAGCAACACCCCACATTGAGAAAACACCCATTACTACAGGGAACTTAACGTCACCAGCAGCTCTTAATGAATTTATTATAACAACGTTAAATACTCTTCCAGGCTCTAGGAATATAGATAAAAGCAAAAGTGTGCTGCCTAAATCTATAATTGCTTGGTCTTTTGTAAATAGTTCCAGTAAGTTTTTTGAAAAGGCAAAAATCAATATGGACATACAAAACACTATTAATAATGCAACTCTTAAACTTTTAAGGCATGTCCTATAAGCTTCTTCTTTTTTGCCTGCTCCCACTAAATGACCAACCATAATTTGGGTTCCTTGACCAACAGCTATACCAAAAATCATGATAAACATCATAACATTATTTGTATACACTTTGGTGGTTAGAGCCATAGTTCCCATTTCTGTAATAATACGGGTAATAGTAAGCTGGGACAGATGATATGCAGCTCCTTCACCAGCTGAAGGAATACCAATTTTTAATATACCCTTTATTGTTTGAATAGGTAAAGGTTTTAAGTATTTAAAATTAAGTTTCATTCTAGAGTTTTTCATAATTACAATAAGCATAACTGAAAAACCAAGAGTTTGAGCTGCAACAGTTGAAATTGCAACACCTGTAACACCAAGTTTTGGTACACCAAAAAGGCCAAATATAAATAAACTATTTCCTATTACATTAAAAAGATTCATTCCTATAGTGACATACATTGTTATTCTGGTATGCCCGTAACTTCTAATGATTGCAGATAAAGTAGCAAGCATTGCCTGGGCAACTGAAAGTCCTCCTGTAATTCTAAGATAAATAAGGGCATAGTCCATTAATTCCTCGGGTACATTCAGGAGGCGTAAAATAGGATTACTTAATAAAAAGACAAGGGCTCCTATTACCATACCGTATAATATGGCACTTGAAGTTGCAGTTACAGCAACTTCCGAAGCTTTTTTTTCATTTTTAGCACCAAGATGCTGGGAAACAAGAACGGCTGTTCCGGTTGATACAACCCAGTAAAGCATAATTAAGATATTATTAATCTGATTAACCACTCCAACTGCAGCAACGGCATTGTCAGAGTATTTACTCAGCATAATAGTATCTATATTTCCAAGCATTATTCTAAATAGCATTTCGATAAATATTGGCCATGTAAGTGCTGCGACGGTTAGTTTATTATTTGTATTAGAGTTTGACATCATTTATTCTCCTATAGATTATTCTATAATTATTTAATTTATATAACATACTAATTATATCATTTTAAAGTTGTTGTATCTACTTTTTTTAAAATGTCACTAATTAATAAATAAATTTTAATAGTATTTCTACAAAATTATTAATTTTTTTATTGTTTAATAAAAGTAAAATATGTTATTATAGTAATATGTGTTTTTTAATGTTCTAAAACCATGAGATAGGGAATTTTTAAAGAAAGAATAGAAGGAGGTATGAATTGTGATAAAAGACATAAATCTTGAAATAGTAGATGATTTTATAAAGGAAAATAGTGACGAAAATAATGAATTTATTATAGATGATGATAAGAAAGCTGAGTGGGCTTTAAGAAAAATAGCAGGGGAAAGAGAAGAGGCTCAGCGATATATAAATGTTTGCAAATCAATGATATTAGAGTATGAAGAAAAAATACGAAAAGAAGAAGAAAAGTTAATTAAAAAAACATCATTTCTTGAAGCTAAATTACAACAGTATTTTCAATCTGTTAAATATAAGTCAACTAAAACTCAAAAAACTTATAAATTGCCTAGTGGTGTACTAAGGTTAAAATATCAGCAACCTGAATTTAAGCGTGATGAAGATAAGCTTGTGAATTGGTTAAAAGAAAATAAACTGCTGGATTTTATAAAAGTTAAAGAAACGCCAAATTGGGTTGAGTTAAAGAAAAATATTAAAATATCAGGAAATAGAGCTGTATCAGAGGATGGACAAATAATTGAAGGCGTTGAAGTGGTAGAAAAGCCTCCAGTATTTGAAATTGAGACATAATCTATACAATATTTTATAAAATTCTAGGAAAAAACAAAAAACTTCAAAAAAACATCTTTAAAATAAAATATATCCGTATTATAATATAGAGGAGAGCATTTTTATTTTCAAAGAGAATACTACAAATTCGTCCAAAAAAATCTAAACACCTTAACTATGCATTGCATATTCACATGAAATATTTTTAATAACATAAACAATTTAATAAATATAAAAACACAAAAGATTATTACCTTTTAGTAATTACCACACCAAAACATATTTAAATTAATATGTTTTTTGTGTTGAGTAATATAATTAATTTTATTTTAAGGAGGAATTATTATGCGTGTAAGAAAATCTTTAAAAGTTGGGGCTGGTATGCTAGCGTTAGCGTTATTGCTAGTATGCTTTGTGATTCCAATGAGTGAAGCATCAGCAAGAACACTAAGCTCTAACGAAACAGGTACTCATGGTGGTTATGACTATGAATACTGGAAAGATACGGGAAATGGAAGCATGACTTTAAAAGATGGCGGCGCATTTAGCTGTCAGTGGAGTAATATTAACAACATATTATTCCGTAAAGGACGCAAATTTAACGAAACTCAGACATACCAACAACTAGGGAACATAACAGTAGAAT
>DUVG01000113.1 GCA_012841175.1 Clostridium sp. | reverse complement strand
CTATTCTTCTGACTATTCCAGTTGCCTTCAATTTATTTGCCTCCTTTTTACGTTTAATTTTAACTACAGTTTTATTATTCATTTTTTATTGGAGTTTTATACATTACAGGTGAATTATGATAACATTCTCTGTCAAACCACAATTGAAGCAACTTAAAGCTTTTAAATATGGAAAAATTAAAACTCCACCTCAAAAAAGTGGAGTTTTATTAACAGCTAATTTACAATTTTCTTTTAAATTTTTATCTAACTTTTATTCTATTTAAGGCTTTTTCATTTAATTCTAAATTATATACAGGATCTTTTGCCCATTCATCTAATAATTTTTCATACTTTTCAGCAGCTACTACATTTCTAACTTTATCTCTTTCATCTTCAAAAGATGTCAAATTTTTTACTTCTACTATGTTAAAACCTAATTCCGTATCAATTAAACCTACATCTCCCACATTACTTCTTACAGCCCAATCTATTATTTCTTGTTCAATATAAGCTCCCATTTTAATTTCAACATTTTCTTCAAGTTGAACTTTAGTGTCATCGGCAAACTCAGCTGCTACTGATATAAATCTTTCACCATCTTTAATTTTTTCTATAGCACCTTCAGCTTTTTTCTCAGCTTCTTCTATTTCTTCATCAGAAAACATTACGTATCCACTTTGCACATCTCTTTTATAAAATAATAAAATATCTGCAGTGGCTTTAATAAAGTTTTGGCTATTTTCTTTGTAATGTTCTTTTAATTCCTCTTCTGTAACTTTTATATTTTCCTGTTGTTCCTTTAGTGCAAACTTAAATCCTAAATTCCATTTTTCTATTATATCTTTGTATTGATTTACAGAAATACCAAACCACTCTTTAAAGCTTTTTTCTGCTTGTTTTCTTGTCCCTTCAAATCCTGATATTTGCCCTAATAAAGTATCTATAGAGTTTTCAATACTGCTATAATCATTGTCATTTAAAAATAGTCCTTGCTCTTGGGCTTTAAAAAGTTGTATTTTGTATTTTTTTGCATTTTCAAGGGCATTTTGTTTTACCACCTCTGCTGCATCGACACCATCAATTTTTGAATTCCACAAAGCATCTATCTCTTCTTGACTCTTATTATCTTCCATTACTCTCTTTTCACTATAAAGATAAAAAAGATATTCTGCTTTTGTAATTTTTTCTCCATTAATGATAGCCACATAACTTGTCGCATTAGCATAAACAAAATAACCTACTAAAAGTGCAAGAATCAATAACGATGCTATAGATATAACTGCTCTTTTCTTCTTCAACACGATATCTCCTCACATTCTTTATTAAATTTTAAATATAATAAAAAGTCAGAACCCTCTTTAAAAAAATTCATGACTATAAATATTATAATAAATTGCAACGACTACTGCAATTCAATAATGTCCTGTAATAAAATCTTAATATCTTTTGGAAGTATTTTCCCGGAAGGATTTTTGGTTTTAAATGTAATATATGGTTTGTTACTAGCAGTAAAAAGTATTCTTCTTCTATATTTATCCATTAATTTTCCAATTATATTAATATCTGCATGTTTGTTTTCCATAAACTGAAGTATTACATTTTCTCCCTTTTCCTGAATGGATGAAAATCCACATTTTTTCGCCAACATTTTTATATGTGCAATTTGTATAAGAGATTCTGCAGCTTCTGGTATTTCTCCATATCTGTCAATTAACTCGTCCCTTATATCAAGAATATCTTTTTCATCCTGTATTGACGCTATCTTTTTATACATTTCAATTTTTTGGTTTTCATCGTTTATATAACTGTTGTCTATATAAGCACTAACTTTAAAGTCTACAGAAATTTCCACTTCCTGTTCCTCTGGTGCAGTACCTTTTAATTCATTTATAGCATCTGAAAGAAGTCTAACATACATATCATATCCTACCAAATCAATATTTCCATGCTGCTGTGCTCCTAGTAAATTACCCGCTCCTCTTATTTGCAAATCTCTCATAGCTATTTTAAAACCAGAACCAAATTCAGTAAACTCTTTTATGGCCTGAAGTCTTTTTTCTGCTATTTCTGAAAGCACTTTATCCTTTTTATATGTTATATAGGCGTAGGCAAGCCTATTTGATCTTCCTACTCTACCCCTTAGCTGATATAATTGAGCAAGTCCCATTCTATCAGCATCTTCTACTATAATGGTGTTTACATTTGGCATATCAAGACCTGATTCAATTATTGTCGTACAGACCAACACATCATATTCCCCTTCTACAAATTGCAGCATAATGTTTTCTAAATCTGTCTCTTTCATTTGTCCATGTGCCACCCCAACTTTTGCATCTGGCACAAGGTTTTTTATTTGAGCTGCTTTTACATTGATGGATCTAACTCTGTTAAATAGATAAAAAATCTGGCCTCCCCTGGCAAGTTCTCTATTAATTGCTTCCTTTATTACCTCTGGATTGTACTCCATTACATACGTCTGCACCGGGTACCTTTCTTCAGGAGGATCTTCAATGGTACTAATATCTCGTATTCCCATAAGAGACATATGAAGTGTCCTGGGTATGGGAGTAGCAGTAAGGGTCAATACATCCACATTTGCTTTCATATTTTTAATACGTTCTTTGTGCATCACTCCAAATCGCTGTTCTTCGTCTATCACCAAAAGCCCTAAGTCTTTAAATTCAATATCTTTTTGAAGGAGTCTGTGAGTTCCTATAAGTACATCTATAACTCCTGCCTTTGTATCTTTTAAAATTTTACTCTGTTCTCCTCTAGACTTAAAGCGGCTAATAACTTCTATACTTATAGGAAAGTCCTTCATTCTCTCCTTAAAATTCTCAAATTGCTGCTGTGCTAAAACGGTGGTTGGAACTAAATACGCCACCTGTTTTCCATCCATCACTGCTTTAAATATAGCTCTAATGGCGACTTCTGTCTTTCCATATCCTACATCTCCACATAAAAGCCTATCCATTGGCTTTTCAGATTCCATATCTTTTTTAATCTCTTCAATACATCTTAACTGGTCTTCTGTCTCTTGAAATGGAAATAATTCTTCAAACTGTTTTTGCCACACTGTGTCTTTGCTGAATTTATAGCCTTTTAAAGCTTCTCTTTTTGCATACAATTTAATAAGGTCTTCTGCCAACTCCATTAAAGACTCTTTTGCCTTTGCTTTTGTTTTTGCCCAATCATTGCCTCCTAATTTACTAAGTCTAGGTGTTCTTCCTTCAGAACCTATGTATTTTTGAATTAAATCCAGTTGATTGGTAGGCACATATAAAAAGTCCCCATCATAGTATTGAATTTTCAAATAATCTTTTTTTATGCCCTCAACTTCTAACTGTTCGACACCTATATATTTACCTATTCCATAAATTTGGTGAACAACGTAGTCATTAAGATTAAGGTCTGTAAATACACTGATTTTTTGCCCTTTGTTTTTTTTGCCGTAAGTTTTTTTGGTTCTTTTCTGTTCTCCAAAAAAATCTTTTCCACTTACTATTACAAACCCTATATCTTGATACTCAAAACCTGTTTGAAGGCATCCTCCTGTTATAACAACCTGCCCGGGCAAAACTTCATTTACAACTTCATTATAATAATTTGCTTCTATTCCTTCTTTTTTTAAGTTTTCTTCTAATATGCGTCCTCTGCTTTGACCCCCTGACAACACCACAATTTTGTATCCATCTTTTTTCCACTTTCTTATATCGTCTATTAAAAGTTCAAAATGTCCCTTATATGAATTTAAGAGCTTAGAAGACACCCTTTCCTCTACTTCTAAGGTGTTAAAATGCACTAATTTATTTTTCTCTATATTTTTCAAAATATATTCTAAGCTTACATAAATCCCAAAGCTTTCTGGCAGTAAATATCCTTTTTCAAGAAATGTTTTGCAAAGCTCGTAGTTTTCATAAAGAAGGTTTTTATACCTTATTTCAAATTTTTTTGGTTCATCTAAAAAAAACAATGTTTTTTCTCGGTCCACATAATCCATGATCATCGAAGGTTTGTCAATAATATACGGTATATATCTATCCATACCTGCAAAGTAGTACTGCTCTTTAAATTTCTCTATATCACCCTTTACCTTTTCTTCTATTTTATTTTTAAATCCTTCTAAATCTTTTTTATTTAATTTTTTTAAATATTCATTAAGGCTATGAGAAATTTTGTTTATAATTTCTTCTCTTCTTTTAGCATCATATAATAACTCTCTTGCAGGTAAAATAGTGACTTCTTCAATTTTTTCTAAAGACCTTTGAGATATAACATCAAAACTCCTTATAGAATCTATTTCATCATCAAAAAATTCAATTCTTACAGCAACTTCACTGTTTATAGGAAATATATCAACTATTCCACCTCTTATGGCAAATTGCCCTTTCCCTTCTACTACAGACATTCTTTCGTAACCAATTGCTACAAGCATTTTTGAAATTTCAGATAAGTCCACACTCTCTCCTACAGAGAAAGAGACAGTGCTATTACAAAACAATTCCTTATCTATTAGCTTTCTTCCTATTGCTTCGGGGCTTGTAATTATTATTTCATATTCACCATTCATGATTTTGTACAAGGTTTTTATTCTCTCATAAGTGGAATCATGGCTTTTAGCCTCTATATCGTGAAACATAATTTCTTCTGGAGGAAAGTATAAAACCCCCTCTTCAAAAAAGTTTAAAAAGTCTTCATAGGTCTTTCTGGCACTAATATCATTATTAGCAATGAATACGCCTTTTAAGTTTAAATGTTTTAAAATAGCATAACTTATATGGGCTTTTTGAGATTGAGATGATCCTCCTAGAGAAATTGCACCATTTCCCTTTTTAATATCATCTAAAATATCCCGGTATTGGCTCATTTCCATAAGTGGATTAATTAAGTAATTTTTTGATTTCATATTTCTCATTTATATTCAATCCTCTAACTATTTATAAATTTACGTCCCTATATTGTTAAATTTGCTCATTGCCTGATCAACCCCACAACCTATTATCCCTTCCACAGCATCTGCTGCACTAACAACTGCTTGTTGAATTTTTTCCCTATCTTCCTTAGAAAATTTGCTTAGTACATAATTAGCCAAGTCCCACCCTTCTGGAGGCTTGTCTATTCCAACCCTTACCCTTGGAAACTCATCAGACATTATTTGATATATAATAGATCTCATGCCATTATGTGTTCCTGCACTTCCCTTAGGTCTTATCCTAAGCCTACCAACAGGCAAATCTATATCATCATATATTATTATAATGTTTTTCACAGGTACCTTATACCAATTAATTATATCTCTTACACTTTCCCCACTAAGATTCATATATGTTTGAGGCATTACCAATAATACCTTTTTACCACAAATAACTCCTTCTCCATAAAGTGCTTTAAATTTTAGCTTTGTCATTTTTATTTTATGCTTTAAAGCCAAAAGTTCTACAACCCAAAATCCAACATTATGTCTTGTATTAGCATATTTCTTCCCAGGATTGCCAAGTCCTACAACAACAATTAAATCCTCCAAAGTGCTCACCTCTTAATCTTTCTCTTAGGGTTAATGTCAAAATGAATTTATAAAATAATAACTGCCCATTAAATTTTTATTAACTCATTTTTGAAAGGAGTTTTAAAAAAATAGGCAGTGGTTGTTATTATTTTCACAACATTTTTTTAAATATATTATTCTTTTTGAGTAAAAAGTGTACTTATTGACATATCCCCATATATTCTTTCTATAGCCTCTGCAAATACTGATGCAACAGATAAGGATTTTATCTTTGGACTCTGTTTCTCCTCAGTTAAAGGAATGGTGTTTAGAGTAATTAATTCCTTCATCTCTGAATTTTCAATTCTTTCTAGAGCAGGACCAGATAGCACTCCATGGGTACAACAAGCATATACTTCCTTAGCTCCAATTTCAGTCAAAGCTTTAGCCGCATTGATAATTGTTCCTCCTGTATCTATAAGGTCATCTACTAGTACTACTCTTTTATTGTTTACATCCCCAATTATATTCATTATTTCAGATACATTTGCCTTAGGACGCCTTTTGTCAATGATAGCCAAAGGAACATCCAGCCTTTCTGCAAACTTTCTTGACCTTGCAACACTTCCCACATCAGGAGAAACAACAACAACATCACTTGTATTTTCAAATTTCTCTTTAAAGTGATTAGCAAGAATAGGTACTCCTAATAAATGGTCTAATGGGATGTCGAAAAAACCTTGTAGCTGCGGCGCATGTAAATCCATTGTCAATATCCTATCTGCACCGGCAGTAGTCAATAAATTAGCTACAAGCTTTGCAGAAATAGGATCTCTTGCTTTAGCTTTTCTATCTTGTCTAGCATATCCATAATAAGGAATAACAGCAGTTATTCTGCCAGCTGATGCCCTTCTTAGAGCATCTATCATAATCAAAAGCTCCATAATGTTATCGTTAACAGGAGTGCACAAAGATTGTATCAAGAAAACATCTGAACCTCTTACAACCTCATTAATTCCAATGGCACACTCACCATCACTAAACTTCCCAACATTCGCCAGGCCTAGGGACAACCCAATTTTTTCTGCAATTTCCAATGCCAATTCACGATTTGAGTTGCCAGCAAAAATTTTAATATCCTTACCATGTAAATTCATCTTAAGCTCCCCTTCTACTTCTTATTTAAATATTTTTAAAACTTATTAATCCTTTTTTAAAATGCCCTTTTTTAAAACCCAATTTTCTTTTATTACTTGCCTGTTTCTTGCAATAGCTAAAGAATTTTCAGGCACTTCATCGGTAATGGTAGAACCTGCTGCAATATATGCATTGTTTTTAACTTCAACAGGTGAAATTAAGTTCACATTACATCCAACAAAAGAATTGTCTCCTATGGTTGTCTTGTGCTTTCTTTGTCCATCATAATTAACCACCACCACACCACAACCTAAATTAACTTTTTTCCCTACTTCTGCATCTCCTACATAAGTTAAATGGGAAATTTTAGTTCCATCCCCAATTGAGGATTTTTTTATTTCAACAAAATCTCCTATCTTGACATTTTTACCTATATTGCTTCCTGGTCTTAAATATGCAAATGGACCTATTTGGGTCTCATCGTCTATACAACTTTCTATAACAACTGAATTTTTTATTCCAACTTTATTTCCAACTTTTGAGTTTTCAATTGTGCTGCCAGGTCCTATTATACATTCTTCTCCTATTTTAGTCTCTCCTTTAATTATAGTTGAAGGATGTATAATTGTATCTATACCTATTTCTACTTCAGAATCAATATATGTTGAATCAGGATCTATAATTGTTACACCTTCAGCCATTAACCTGTTTAGTATCCTTTTTCTTAAAACTTTAGCTGCATCTGCTAATTGAGTTCTGTCATTTATTCCCGCCAATTCTTCTTTTTCTTCAATTTTAATAGCACCTACTTTAAGTCCCTTACTTATTAATATTTTTATAGTGTCGGTAAGATAGTATTCTCCTTGATCATTTTTATTATCAAGCTTATTCAATGCTTCTCTAAGTGCACTTATATCAAAACAATAAATACCTGAATTAATTTCCTTTATTTTCTTTTGTTCAGTAGAAGCATCTCTATCCTCAACAATCTCTAACACATCATTCTGACTGTTTCTAATTATCCTTCCATATCCTGCAGGATTGTCAAAGTCTGCTGTTATTATTGTAGCAGCATTGCCTTTTTCCTTATGATAATCAACTGCAAGTGAAATGGTCTTCGAAGTGACAAGAGGCATATCTCCATACATTATAACAACCTGTCCTTCTTTATTCTCAAGGTATTCTTGAGCTTGAATAACAGCATGGCCAGTTCCTAATTGTTCTTCTTGCTTTGCATAAAAAACTTTATTTCCCATACATTCTTTTACTTCTTCTGAATTGCGACCAATAACAAGTACAATTTCATCCACTCCAGAGTTTTTTACACACTGATAAGCCCATTCTACCATTGGCTTACCACATATCTCGTGTAAAATCTTTGTCTTTTTCGACTTCATCCTTTTGCCCTCACCTGCAGCAAGGATAATCGCCATTAAGTGCTCCATACATTTCTCCTCCTCTTAAAGATAATTAGGTGCTCTTTTTTGGCCAAGATAACCAATACTTTCTAGTTGCCTAAATGTTATTGCCAAATATATTCTCTCACTTTTCCTTAATTTTTTCAACATTAAATAGAAACATAAAAATACACAAAATAAAAAATCGTCAAAAACATACGCTAAACCAAAGTCTAAAGAGACAGATTTGTGATATAGCACAAACCCCCTAGACTTATCCATACCCAAAAAAATATACTTTGAAATATATACTCTCTAGGGCATTAACGTAATGCTTTTCACGATATGATATTATTCTCAAAAAATTAGCACCTAAATTAGCACCTAATAGGACACTTCTTTTAAGAAGGCATATCTCTTATCACTTTATTTTACACAAAATATGATTATAATTCTGTGCCTTCTGCTTCTTCATCGCTATCTTCTAGCTCGCTACTTGCTGAAATAGATTCATACTTGTCCAATATAGCAGTTTGTATTTTTCCTCTTGTCTCTGCATTAATAGGATGTGCAATATCTCTAAATTCACCATCAGGAGCTTTTCTACTAGGCATAGCAATAAAAAGTCCATTTTGGCTCTCTATAACCTTTATGTCATGAACAACAAATTCATTGTCAAAGGTTACAGAAACAACTGCTTTCATTTTTCCTTCTGAATCAATTTTTCTAATTCGAACATCAGTAATTTCCATAAGATGTTACCACCTTCCGTATAATTGTGAATTCTTCATGTATATTAATTATATTCGTCATTTTTTTTAATTTTCCTGCTTATTTTTTATGATTTTATTTTTTTATTAAAAACATGTCTTATAAATGCCTTAATTGTAGCTATTTCCACAATAAATAATTTTATCTTTGTTATAGCATTTCTCTTTCTTTTTTATATTATTCATTATAGAATAGAAAAGTATATTTAAAACACATTATATTATTATACTACAGCATTATCTTTTAAAACATATATATTAATAAGTTTTTTATAAAAATTTCATTTTAGACTTATATTTTAGTTAAATTTTTCATATAATAATAATTGAATATTTAATTTATAATAAGTCAATTATTATATAAACCGATAAATTAAAAGATAATAAATAATTTTTTTACACGAATAGGAGTGTTATTTTTTGTTGAAATCAAATGTTTTAAATTTAAACAATGTTAAGCATGTTCATTTTATAGGGATAGGAGGAGTAAGCATGAGTGGTCTTGCAGAAATCCTCCTTAATATGGGGTACAAAGTATCTGGTTCTGATATTAATTCCTCAAGTTTAACTTCTAAACTCTCTGAAAAAGGAGTTAAAGTATATATCGGGCACAGTGAAGAAAATATAAAAAATCCTGATTTAGTGGTATATACTGCTGCAGTAAAAAAAGATAATCCCGAACTTATAAAGTCTAAATTATTAGAAATACCCTCCATAGAGCGTTCAGTTCTTTTAGGGGAAATAATGAAAACCTTTCCTTACAGCATTGCTGTGTCAGGTACTCACGGGAAAACAACCACCACTTCTATGGTTTCAATGATACTTTTAGAATGTGGATTTGACCCTACTATACATATAGGTGGAGAATTAGATGCCATAGGAGGAAATACACGCATTGGAGGAAATAAGTATCTTGTTTCTGAAGCTTGTGAATACGTTGAAAGTTTTTTGAAATTTCATCCTTTTCTTGCTATTGTTTTAAATATTGAAGAAGATCATCTTGACTACTTTAATGGAATAGAGCATATTAAATCTTCCTTTTTGAAATTTATGTCTCTTGTTCCTCAGGATGGCTATATCGTTGCAAATTATGATGATGAAAATGTTGTCTCTTTATTAAACCATGTAAATTGCAATAAAATCACCTACGGCATTACCTCAAAGGATGCAATGTGGACTGCAAGAGACATCCGTTACGACCACACTGGATGTGCTACTTTTTGGGTATATAAAAATAATAAAAAAGTAATCGACATTAATTTGAAACTTCCTGGAGTACATAATGTTAGCAATGCCCTTGGTGCCATATCCGCCTGTCATGCACTAGGTTGTGATTTTGATGGCATAAAAGCAGGTTTAGAAAATTATACAGGTACTCACAGACGCTTTGAGCTAAAGGGAATGATTAATGATATTAAAGTAATTGACGATTATGCACATCATCCTTCAGAAATTAAAGCCACATTAAAAGCATGTAAAAATATTTCCCACAGAAAAATTTGGTGCGTTTTTCAACCTCACACTTATTCTAGAACAAAACATTTGTTAGATGAATTTAAAGACGCCTTTTATGATGCTGACACAGTAATAATAAGTGATATTTATTCTGCCCGTGAAGTGGATACTGGAGAAATTCATTCTTCCCAATTGGTGGATAAAATAAAGCCTTATAACAAAAATGTACTTTATATACCTGAGTTTGAAGCAATCGTACAACATTTAAGTAATCATGTTTCTGCTGGTGATTTGATAATAACTATGGGTGCCGGAAATATCAATAATGTTGGAGAAATGTTTTTAGGGACAAAAAAAATAATAGCTGTAAGCTAATAAATAAGACTTCACTATATATAAAGTGAAGTCTTGTATTTTAAAACATATATTACTTTTTGTCTTGATCAATCATTGCAAATTTAATTTCACCCTGGGCAGCAACCTGACCATCAACTGTGGCAGATACCTTTACTTTTCCCATACCCATTTTAAAAACAAGGAATTCTGCCTCAAGTCTTAATATATCACCTGGAACAACCTGCTTTCTAAACTTCATAGACTCTATGCCGGTAAATACTCCTAGCTTGCCCTTATTTTCTTCAAGCATAAGTCCTGCTACACAAGCTGTTTGAGCCAGCGCTTCCACTATTAGCACCCCAGGCATAATAGGGTTTTTGGGAAAATGTCCTTGAAAAAATGGCTCGTTAATTGAAACATTTTTTATAGCAACCGCCCTTTTCCCTGGCTCTACTTCCTCTATTTTGTCAATTAGCAAAAATGGATACCTATGAGGAATAATATTTTGAATTTCAATATTTGATAACATTCCTAATGCCTCCCCAATTGTTTTCGTTATTCTGATAATAACCTATACACACTTTTGTGTCAATAGATGGGAAGACCTTAATCACTGATGGTTTCTGTCAGTGTGTTTTTTGTTTCCTCTATTGCCTCTATTATATCTGATACCGTCTGTGCATGGTAAGCTACCATAGATGCAAATTCCTCTGAAGCTGCCACTGTTTCATCTGCAAATCCAGCAGTTTCTTCTATTAATTTGATTACTTCATCTTTATCATTCTTCATTTTATCTAAAGAAACATTTACATCGTTTATTTCTTTTGATATGGAAAATATTGCATCTGTAATATTGTTAAAAGACTGGTTAGTCTCATCAACAGATTGAGTTTGATTTTTTATTGACTCTTTTAAATCTTCTACTGACTGGTTTATGTTGGTATAACTTTTCGCAATTTCCTCCGTTAATTGGCTTATGCTAATGGTGTAATTGTGAGTTTGATCTGAAAGTTTTTTAAAATTTGTAGCCACAACTGCAAAGCCACTTCCATACTTTCCTGCTTTTGAGGCTTCAATTGTTGCATTTAAAGCAAGATGCTTTGTTTGTTTACTGATATCATTCATAATATCAACAAAGACACTTATATTATTTATAATACCTGTAAAACTTTTTGCAGATTCTGTTATTTGATCAGTCATTTCTATAGTTAATTGAAATTTTTCTTTTAGAAGATTAATAGAATCTTTTGCCTTAATATTATTTTGTAATCTCCTCTATGACTGCAAAAACTTTTTTATCATTATCTTTTACTTGAAATTCTCCTATACATTTCCTGCTCTTTTTTACAATTTTTTTATATACATTTTTATATAATTGATTACATAAAAATATAGTTATAAAACTTTCCAACAAGACAAGTAATGATACCAGCACCCCAAGCTTTATTTCTTTAGACAGATACCTTATAAAAACTCCTGAAAAGATAGAAAATAAAATTATAATAAATATAGCTGTCAAGTGATTTTTTTCTATTTTTATTTTCTTAAGTCTATTCACCATAAATCACTCCAAGTATACTATAAATAAATCATATAGCAGAAAGTCCAACTTTCTGCTATATTTCCCTCCATTTACATCTATTCTTGATACCCAGCAAAAAACCTATGAATTTCTATCAAAATATGCCTCTTTAGCCTTAAGATTTCTGCTAAGTTGCTTGTATAGATCCTCTGCCAAACCATAGCTTCTATTTTTTGATGCTTCTTTAACCAATTCATCATCAAGCATACTTTCAAATATTTCTCTTCCCATAGCCTTTGGTATTAAATCACTTTTGCCTACTGTTGCTCTCATTTGCTTATACACTATATTAAGAAGCATCCCTTCAAACTCCTTACAAACTTCTTTTAATGCTTTTTCATCCTTATTTTCATAAGCATTCAAAAGCCTTTTTTCAAAGTCTCCATCCTGACTTACTTCTTTGTTGCTATAAAAATTATTGTTTGTAAGGCTATTACCAATTTTATTTATATCCATATCATTTCACTTCCATTATCTTTTTAAGTTGTTTGCTATCCCTAGCATATCATCTGCTGATTGAATAGCTTTTGAATTTATTTCATATGCCCTTTGTGCTACAATAAGCTTAACCATTTCTTCAACTACCTGAACATTTGATGATTCTAAAAAATTTTGCCTTATATTACTTCTTCTTCCTATTTGTTCGTCTGGAACTGGTTGACCTGATGCAGGAGTAATTGAATAATTGTTGTTTCCTATGCTTTCTAACCCATATCTGTTAGGAAACTTAACTAAGCCTAATCTTTGTCCTAAGGAAATAACAACACCTTCTTCGTCAGTATAACTAAGCTCTCCATCCACTCCTACACTGAGCCTTGAAATGTCAACATCAATTATTATTTCCATGCCATTTTCATCTAAAACAGGATATCCTTCTGATGTTGTAAGCATGTTTCCAATATCTGTCACGCTTATTTTAAAACTTCCATCCCGAGTGTAAACTATATCTCCACCACGCCCTGCTATCATAAAAAAGCCATCTCCATCTATTGCAAAATCTAAAGGATTATCTGTCCTTTCTAAATTTCCCATTTGAAAGTTTTTAGATGTGGCTGCTGTTACCGTTCCATGCCCTACCTGTAAATTTACAGGTCTTCCTTCACCATCTAAAAGATCTGCCCTTGATAAAGTTTCGTATAGCATGTCCTTAAACTCTGCTCTTTCTTTTTTGTACCCTGTTGTGTTAACATTTGAAAGATTGTTAGAAATAACATCAACATTAAATTGCTGTGATTTCATACCTGAACTAGCTGTCCAAAGTGCTCTCATCATAGATTTCGCCCTCCTGTTATCTTACTCTTCCCACTTCATTTACTGCTTTTCCCACCGCTTCATCTTGTGCCTGCAAAACTTTTTGATTTGCTTCATAAGCACGCATTACAGTAATCATATTTACCATTTCATTTATTGCATTTACATTTGACTGTTCTATGTACCCTTGTTTTACCATTCCACTAAATGGCTGGTTTTGGGTAGCACCCGTTACTTCAATAAGATTTTCACCTATTTTTCTCAATGTATCTGTATTTTCAAACTCACTAATTAAAAGTCTGTTTATAGCCTGACCATTTTCTAAAATAGTGCCATCTTCTAAAACACTAAAATCTTCACTTCCTAAAGTTATAATGCCTCCTTCTCCCATAACAAAATAGCCTTCTTTTGTTACTAACTGACCATTAGCATTTAATGCAAAGGCACCATCCCTTGTGTACCTCTGTACAAAATTCCCATTATCTAATGGAACTGCAACAGTAAAAAAGGCTGAATCTGAATCTGCTATTGCCACATCGAGGCTTCTATCTGTTTTTGTAAGCTGTCCTCTAGTATAATATGTAAAAACTTCTCCTACATCATTTCCTAGATGCATACCTCCAACCCTGCCTGAAGGATTATCAGTGCTATTGCTGTCATTTATACGCTTTACCAACATCTCAGGAAAGCTCTCATATACAACAGTATCTTTTTTGTATGCATTGGTATTTACATTTGCAAGGTTATTGGATATTACATCCATTTGTTTGGTGTTTGCCAACATGCTCCATCCAGAAGTGTAAAGACCTCTAATCATATATTCTCTCCTATAAAAAGATTTTAGTTGTATTCCACTAGTTATATCGGAAATGTTTAAGAAATGCTTAACAAGAATTTTAAATTTTTTTACAAATTACAATTTGGTGTCCCGGACAGGAATCGAACCCGTATTAGTAGAACCGGAATCTACTGTCTTATCCATTAGACCACCGGGACATTGTTAGAAAGTATAAAAAATAATCCACTATTTACATTATTATAGTCTAACCATGCTTTATTTACAACATAAAAAATCAAGAAAATTTTACATGAATAGCTTCATCAGCCATGTATCAACTAAATAATTAATTGTATATCCAAGTACCATAAGCCATGTAGATACCATGAAAAATACCAAGCTTTTAAGTTTTTTGTGAAATGAATAAATTACATATATGCCTCGCGTTATAATAGTCGACTGCCAAAATGCAATTATAATTGTAAAAACCAGAAGTTTCCCTGAATATATTCTGAGCCCCGAAACACTTTCTTTAAATATCAACTGCAGCAAAATATGCACAGGAATAATTAAAAAATGGGACACTATATATACTTTCATCAACTTAATAAATTGTCCCTTTATATTAGTTATTCGTCTTCTAAGTGCAAAATTCTTAAATATATCAAACAAAGGCATTGCAAAAAATAATATATCCAAAAGCCCTACTAAAATAATAATGCAAAGGGCAAGAGAAATATTATAAACTAATATTTCTGAAGGTTTATTATAAAAATAAAAAGGTATCCTGTAAATAAGTGACATACCCAAATCAACTAAACCAATTATTACTATTCCTATATAGAGAGTATGCAATTTATCAGTTAATTTTGTAAAAAAAGTTTTTGGAAACAAAAGCCTGTCAATAAGAAATTTTTTCACTATAAAACTCCTTAAATTATTATAAAAAAAGAGCATATAATATTATGCTCCTTTTTATAATACATTATTTCTATTCATATGTCTATTTCCTAAATTTAAGATGAAGGATGTAAATTAATCTCTATAGTTTTCCCAATTCTTACTGTGAGATATCCATGTACCTCTATTAAAGTAAAATGATCCTTCGCCTATAAACATATCTTTTCTTTCAGTTTCTCCTCCTAAATGCCATCTTAACCATGCTATTGTTGCAGGAATTCCGTCAAACGGGCCACTTCCATGGCCGCCTCCTACCATTTCACCATACCATATTGGTACTGTTGCCTGCCTATAATCATTTCTTGTATTTTCAAGAGCTAAATTATCCTCTAATCCACATACAAGAGCAGTAGGCTTTCTCATTTTGCTTGCTCCCATACCGTCAAGGGAACCTCCATTCATGTGAATTGTGGTTGATATCCTAGGATCGCTTGCAATAGCATAAGCACCTACTGATCCAAGGGAATGTCCTCCTGCTGCAATTCTGGTTGTATCCAATTTATTGTAGTATGGACTGGATTGATTGCTATTTTGCTGTATAATCCAATCTAATGCTCTTTTCATTTCATCTCCTGAAGCCGTTGATTCTTCACTGTAAATTACAAAACCGTGAGAAGCAACTTTAATCATAGAAGATTCATAATAGCTAGGATGAGATCCTCCACCTGGTCCATATAAAAATATTGGATGTGCTTTAACATCTAAACTTCCAAGATTAGCTGGTCTAAAAATCCACCCTTTATTGTTTGGTCCTACATTTTTGTCTATTGTTACTGCAAATGGACCATTTACTTCTATGCTGTCAACAGAAGGCAAAATTTTTGTATTGGCAGGTGGGTTTGTCGGAGTTTAAGTGGGCACTGGTGCTGGCGCACTTCCTTGTGCTGGAAACTTATCAATAATTTCTAATATATATCTTTTTAGAAGGGTTGCATCATTAGAATTAATAACTCCATCACCACTAGTATCAGCATTTGTAAATGCTTCTCCTGTAAGAGTCATTGTTTCTAGTATATGCCTAGTTAATAGTGTATAATCACTAGTATTTATTCTTCCATCTCCATTTATATCTCCTATATTTCCCTTTTGTGGTGGATCTGTAGGTGCTGTTCCTCCACTAAATTCAAACCAGTCTACATTAACAGGTCCTGAAAATACAAGATATAAGTCATTTTCTCCAGTAACATTGCTAATTTGACAGCTTAACTGCTCATATGCATCCCAGTCACCTGTTGAACTAGCTGTCAATGTCCCTATGCGTGTTCCAGTAGGGCTATTTAATCTAAGGTCTATACTTATATCCATAGCACTTGCTACCATGGCCTTAAAAGATGTTGCACCACTTCCAAAATCTATTTTGCTATATACTGCTGAATCACCGCTTTCTATATATCCGATTCCTCCTCCACCTCCAGGAGTATCTATTATTGTCATTGTTGAAGAATTAATACTGTTGTATTCCTCTGCTTCAATTCGTGAGAAAGCAGATCTAGGTGTTGGCGGCGGTGTTGGCGTAGGTGGCGGTGTTGGTGTAGTTCCACCTAGCTCTGTAAATCCTGCTGCACAAGCCATTCTAGCAAAATTCCATAGACTTGGCTTCCACACAGTCCAATCATGACCATAATTTTGAAGGAGCCACTCAACATGATCAATGTTATTTTTCTTACAATAGTCCACTAATCTGTTGTTACTGAAAATAAGGTTATCTGCTGTACCGCAGGAAAGAAATAATAGTTTTAAGTTCTGTTTTACTTTTGTTCCACCATCAGGGAATAACTGATTGTTTTGCTTCATAATTGGTGATGATGAAAAACCACCTACATAATGAAACTTATCTGCATTTGGCAAACCTATATTTATAGCTTGAGCACCACCTTGGGAAAGACCCGCAATGGCTCTATGTTTAGCATCAGTATAAACTGAATAGTTACTTTCTATATGAGGTATAAGACTTTCTAATAAATCTTTAGTAAAGTTTTCCCATCCATCTACTCCTGCTGCCTTAGCATCCCCATATGGCAATACAAGAATAAAAGGATCTATTTCGCCTGCTGCAATAAGGTTGTCAAGAATTGTATGTGGTGCACCATTGTGGTACCACTCATCTTCATTTCCTCCAATCCCATGCAATAAGTACATAACACTGTACTTATTAGCTGTTGAATATCCTGGAGGCAAATAAATTCTAGCTCTGCGCTGACCGTTTGTAGCTTTAGATTGATAGTTAATATAGCTTACCTGACCATGTGGAATGTTGTTATTTACCCTGTCATAACCTGAAGGTGGCATTGTTGGTTGTAAAGCTGCTGAAGAAATAAATGTTGAAACAT
>DUVG01000112.1 GCA_012841175.1 Clostridium sp. | reverse complement strand
TTATACATAAATAATTATAAAAAATAAAATATATAAAATCAATAGTTTATCTTTTATAATTATTATATCACTAAAATCATTTTAACACTTTTATTTATATTTCTCAAGTGTCATTTTCAATTTTTTTGTTTTAATATTGAATAAAAACTGGTTGAATTTGTTTACCTCTTACAGCCTCAGTTAATGCAGGCATTATTGAAGAAAAATCTGCTACCATAGAATTTGATTTGTTTTTTGGTCCATCTTGACCAAAAGGAACCAAAAATACATTTTTTGTATTCAGAAGAAGTCCTATGTTTTTTGCATTTGTTCCTAGTGCATCATTTGTTGAGATAGCTATTAAAATAGGCTTTTGATTTCTCAACTGTGCTTTGCATGCCATGGTCACAGGAGTATCTGTTATTCCATTTACTATTTTACTTAAAGTATTACCTGTACAAGGTGCAACAATTATTATGTCAAGAAGCGATTTAGGTCCTATAGGTTCTGCATCTATAACTGTATTTATTATTTCCTCACCTGTAATATCCCTAAGTTGCTTTTTTAAATTTTCTGCCTTTCCAAACCTTGTGTCAAATTTATCAACTGAATGTGATATTATTGGTACAACTTTTCCTCCAGCATCTATTATTTTCTTTATTTCAGGTATAACTTTATCTATTGTACAAAAAGAACCCGTTAGTGCAAATCCAATTTTTAATCCATCTAGCAACATTTCTATCCCTCCTGTTCAATCACTATGTTATTTATTGTGTTTTTTAAAATACCAGCTGCTGTTAAAGGTGCTACCTTACCTGGTAGCGAAAGAGCCCATTTGGTTTTTATACCATATTCTTCTGCCTTTTTAAAATCTACTCCTCCTGGTTTAGATGCCAAATCAATTATAAGACAATCTTTTCTAACTTTCTTTAACATATCACTATCTAATATAAGATGAGGAATAGTATTAAATATAACATCTGCATTTTTAATATGTTCACCCACTTCTTTTAATGGTATCCCATTATATCCATAGCTTTTAATCCATGCAATGTCGGAATGCTTTCTAGCCGTTACATAAGTTTTTGCCCCAATTCCATTTAGCATTTTTGCCAGAGTCTTACCTACCCTTCCAAAACCTAAAACTAAAACCTTACTTCCATGAATAGTTACAGGCATTTCTTCCATTGCTATTTGAATAGCTCCCTCAGCTGTTGGGATTGCATTTAAAACAGTCATTTCTTCTCTTTCTAATAAGTCAAAAAGTTTTACATTATTTGAACTAGCAATACTCACTATTTCTTCACTTAGTTTTCCTGCTATAAATAACTGTTCTTTATTGATTTTTTTTAAAACCTCCTTTATATAAATTTTTTCAAAATGATACGGAGCATTAAAGGTTTCATTGTCATAAGAACAGGGAAGTGGTCCAATTATTATGTCTGCATTCTCAATTAACTCATCTATACTTGCAATTTCTTTACTTGCAATTTCTTTAAAATTTATGTCATGTTCAGCTTTTCCAAAGCCATATATGTTAACTATGTTTCCTTGGTCTTTAATAAGCTCGGCAAGTTTTATACTCCTCAAATCCCCACCTAAGACTCCGTATCTTTTTTTATTCATATAACTACCTCCCTTTATAGCACTTTAATTCAATTTTTTGTTTGTAGAGAAATTTATCGCCTTGTTATAAATATCTTATGTATATTTTCAATCTAAAGTGCTTGTATACATTAACAAAATAAAAGCTATGTTTAAAAAATACAAAAAAGCATTAAGACTTATAAATCCTAATGCTTTTAAAAAATTATATTTTTTAAATCTATATATTTTTTAAATCAATATCTCCTTTTATGTTACCTACCACCGAAAGTCCAATATTATTTAAATCAAAAACTTTATTAATTACTGCATTAACATTCTCAGAATCAATTTTATCAATTTTATCTAAAACTTCCTGGGCACTTAATATTTTTCCCAAAAGAACCTCAGACTTACCTATGCCGTTCATTCTACTGCTAGTACTTTCCAAACCTAAAATGTAATTGCCTTTTAACTGTTCTTTTGATTTTGCTATATCTCTTTCCGGGATGCCTTTTTCTACTAAAATATTAATTTCATTTGTTATAAGCTTTAATACTTCACCTAAGTGCTCAGGATTCATTCCTGCATATATGGTAAATAATCCAGCATTTTTATAAGATGAAGGATATGAGTAAATTGAATAAACAAGACCTTTTTCTTCTCTTATTTTTTGAAAAAGTCTAGAACTCATACCTCCTCCCAAAATATTGTTTACTGCTAAAAGAGAATATAGTTCATCACTGCCATGTTTTACACCTTCAAAACCAAGGCACACATGAACCTGTTCAGTTTCTTTTTCTCTAAAAATTTTATTATTTTTAAATTTTGCAACTTGCATTTCTTTATCTTTGTAGTTATTACTATGCTCCCATTTCCCGAACCTTTCTTCCACACTTTCAATTGCCCTATCTTTTTCAAAGTTGCCAGCAATAGCTATAACAGTATTTTCAGGAAAATAATTTTCTAGCATGTATTTTTTAATTTCATCCCTTTTTATATTGTTAAGACTTCTGCTTGTTCCTAAAATAGGCATGCCTAAGGGATTATTCTGCCATACTGCTTCAGATAAAATATCATGAACTAATTCTTCAGGGGTATCCTCATACATACCTATCTCTTCTAAAATAACATTTTTCTCAATCTCAATATCTTTTTCATTAAATTTAGAGTTAAAAAACATATCTGCTAAGAGATCTAGAGATGTATCAAGGTGAGTGTCCAAGGTTTTAGTGTAATAACAAGTACATTCTTTACCTGTAAAGGCATTGAGTTGTCCACCTATATTATCTATAGTCTCTGCAATTTCCTTTGCAGTTCTTTTTTGGGTACCTTTAAATAGCATGTGTTCTATAAAGTGGGATATCCCGTTATTAGTGATATTTTCACCTCTAGATCCAGTTCCAACCCAAAGTCCTGTTGAAACTGATCTAACATATGGTATTTCTTCGTACACTATCCTTACACCGTTTTTCAGCCTTATACATTTACACATAAAATCTCCCTGTTTTAAAATGTTTTTATTTTCTTTATTAATATTTACTCCTTATTATTTGCCTCACTTTCATCCATTGCATCTTTTCTAGAAAGATTAACTCTACCTTGCTTATCAATATCTAAGACTTTTACAAGTATTTCTTCTCCTACACTTACCACATCTTCAACTTTAACAACTCTATTTTTGTCAAGCTTAGATATATGAACAAGCCCTTCTTTTCCAGGTAAAAATTCAACAAAGGCACCAAAGGAAGTTATTCTCATTACTTTTCCTAAAAATATTTGTCCTGGTTCTACATCTTTTGAAATTCCTTCAATTATTGCTAAGGCTTTTTTATTTGCCTCAGCTTCAGTACTAAATATATATACTTTTCCATCATCATCAATGTCTATTTTAACTCCTGTCTCTTCAATTATTCTGTTTATCATCTTTCCACCAGGTCCTATAACATCCCTTATCTTATCCGGATTTATTTTTGTAGACAGAATTTTAGGAGCATATTCTGAAAGTTCAGTTCTTGGCGCTTCTATAGCCTTTAAAATCACTTCATCAATAATTTTATAGCGTCCTTTTTTAGTAATATCAAAGGCCTCTTTAATAATATCTAAAGTCAACCCATCTACTTTTATGTCTACTTGTATTGCTGTAATACCATCTTTAGTTCCTGCAACTTTAAAATCCATATCACCAAAAAAGTCTTCTATTCCTTGAATATCCACAAAAGTTACAAATCTATCTTGATTGTTTTCGTCAACAATAAGTCCTGCTGAAATACCTGCTACCGGTTTTCTTATAGGAACTCCAGCATCCATTAAAGCTAAAGTACTAGCACATACACTTCCCTGAGATGTGGAACCATTTGACATGAGAACCTCAGAAACTAATCTTATTGCATAAGGAAATTCTTCCTCATCAGGTATAACAGGTTCTAATGCTTTTTCTGCAAGAGCACCATGTCCTATTTCCCTTCTTCCTGGACCACGAGAAGACTTTGCTTCCCCTACACTATATCCTGGGAAATTGTAGTGGTGCATATATCTTTTTGTCTCTTCAAGATCAATACCATCGAGCATCTGCACTTCACTCATAGCTCCTAATGTGACTGTAGTGAGAACCTGAGTCTGCCCCCTTTGGAAAAGCCCTGAGCCATGAACTCTTGGAAGTAATCCTACTTCACCAGATAATGGCCTTATTTCATCAAGTGCTCTCCCATCAACTCTCTTGCCTTCTTCTAATATATATTCTCTTACAACTTTCTTTTCAAGTTGGTAAATAGCTTGAGATATTTGCTGTTCCATTTCTGGAAAATCTTCTTTAAATTTTTCCATTATTTCTTCTGTAAGTTTAGTTATATTGTCATCTCTTACTTGTTTATCTACTGCTAATACAGCTTTTTTCATTTTTTCATGTGCAAATTCCTTTACTGGAATAAAAATTTCATCAGGAACTTCTGAAGATTCATATTCAAATTTAGGTTTACCTATTTCCTTTACAATATCATCTATGAAATCTACTATTCTCTTTATTTCCTCATGTCCTTTTTTTATTGCTTCAAGCATAACTTCATCAGGAACTTCATTTGCTGCTGCTTCTATCATAACTATTTTTTCTCTTGTACCCACTAAATTTACATGCATTTTGCTTTTTTCTCTTTGTGCTGCATTTGGATTGATTATAATCTCATCGTCAACAAGCCCTAATATAACTCCTCCTACAGGGCCATTAAAAGGTATGTCAGATATGGATAAAGCAATAGAAGAACCTAAAAGAGCCACTATTTCAGGTGAATTATCCTGTTCTACTGACATAACGGTATTTACAACTGCAACATCATTTCTCAAGTCCTTTGGAAAAAGAGGCCGTAATGGTCTGTCTATAACTCTTGAATTTAATATTGCTTTCTCTGATGGTTTTCCTTCTCTTTTTATAAATCCTCCTGGAATTTTGCCAACAGCATAAAGTCTTTCTTCATAATCAACACTCAAAGGAAAAAAATCTATTCCTTCTCTTGGAGCTGCTGATGCAGTGGCAGTTGATAAAACAACAGTATCACCATATTTAATCAATACCGCACCATTAGCTAATTGAGCAAGTTGTCCCGTTTCAATTTTTAGCTGTCTTCCAGCTATGTCAATACTGAAAGTTTTTTTCATTTCTACTCCTCCTTATAACCACAGACTGTAGCATGTAGATTCTACAGCATACCTAAAAAAATTTTAAATAGTGCTGCACAATCTACCTTCTACCGTCTGTAGTTTGTTTTTGTTTTTAGTATTCCAAATTTCTAATGTTATATATCCTTAAAATTAACTTTATAAATAACCTTTTAACAACATGTCCAAAATGTTTGCTGTTTTTTTAAAACAAAACGCGTGTGTATATAGACATTCCTTTGCATTTTTTTATTGTTGATATAAATAATATTTTTGCTTATGAATGTCTGTAAGATAGTTGTTTTAGAAAGGTTGTAAATTTAGTCTACCTCTTTTAAGATAAGATATAACATTTTACTTTAAAAGAATGGACGAAAAATCCGCCCATTCTATTTTCTTAAGTTTAGTTTTTCAATAATTGCACGATATCTTTCAATATCTACTTTTTGAAGATAATTTAAAAGTCCTCTTCTTTGCCCAACCATTTTAAGAAGTCCTCTTCTTGAATGAAAATCTTTTTTGTGTACTTTCAAATGTTCTGTTAAGTGTTCTATTCTTTTTGTAAGAATAGCTACCTGAACCTCTGGAGATCCAGTATCACTTTCATGTAATTTGTAAGTATTAATTATCTCCTGCTTAAAACCTTTTTCCATAAAAATCCTCCTTTTTTTTAAATCCCCAAAAGCTAAGTAATAGGACGGAGTTCCCTATAACCTAGCTAGTGGTTTTAGTTACTTAAAACATTCTAACACAATAGCTATAAACTGTAAAGAATCAATTTTCAAAATTATAAATTTTTTATAAAAATACTCTTTGAATTTTTACCACCTTTTAGTTTCTCAAACTGTGCAACGGTGCAGGTATTCTTCCTCCCCTATTTATAAAGTCCTTACTTGAATAATCGCTTAATTTCATTACTGGACCTTTTCCTAAAAGTCCTCCAAATTCAACCATATCTCCAACTTTTTTGCCTGGTGCTGGAATTATTCTTACAGCTGTAGTTTTGTTGTTCACAACTCCAATTGCAGCCTCATCGGCAATAATGGCAGATATCGTCTCCGCACTTGTACTGCCTGGAACTACTATCATATCTAAACCTACAGAACATACACATGTCATTGCTTCTAACTTGTCTATTGAAAGTGCACCTTTTTGTACAGCTTCTATCATTCCAGCATCTTCACTTACAGGTATAAAGGCCCCACTTAAACCTCCTACAAAAGAAGATGCCATAACTCCACCTTTTTTTACTGCATCGTTTAAAAGAGCCAAAGCTGCTGTGGTACCATGTGCCCCACATTTTTCAATTCCCATTTCCTCCAATATGTGTGCCACACTATCTCCCATAGCAGGAGTAGGTGCTAAGGATAAATCAACTATTCCAAAGGAAACTCCCAATCTTTTAGAAGCCTCCCTTGCTACCAATTGACCCATTCTTGTTATTTTAAATGCAGTTTTTTTAATTGTTTCTGAAACAGCTTCAAAATCAGCATCCCTAACCTTTTCCAATGCACATTTTACAACTCCTGGTCCACTTACTCCAACGTTAATTACACATTCTGCTTCACCCACTCCATGAAAAGCACCTGCCATAAATGGAT
>DUVG01000111.1 GCA_012841175.1 Clostridium sp. | reverse complement strand
TTTTATCGGAAACTTCCCAAGACTTAGGTGATGAATATTATTTTGGTAATGGATTGCTAGATGCTCATGCTGCTTTACAGGCTGTTAAGTCCCTAACTGACACTACTCCTTACTCATATGTTTTAGGAGATGTAAACGGGGACAGCTACATTAACTCAGCTGACTTAACTCTGATATCAAGGTATATCCTTGAAGTAATAGATGAATTTCCTTCTCTAGAAGGAGAGAATGCTGCTGATATAAATAATGATGGTATAATAAACTCTTTTGATTATAGCCTTTTAAAAAAGCATCTTTTGGAAATAATAGACATATACTCTATGTAAGGGAAACAGTATAAAAATCGTGATTAGTAAAAGCCAAATTAATTTTTTCAGGATACTAGTAAAAACTAATATCCTGAAAAAATTTTTTCTTAATATATATAAACTTTTGCCTCTAACATATACCCTCAACACCTATAAATAAAACATTTTATGAATTTATTTTAATAGTCAGGCATTTCTTCCTTCAAGGATAATGTAATATTTAAATTTCCGTTCCTGCACCTTAATTCGTCTATAAATTCTTTCTCATTTGCACCTTCTTTCATTATAACCATATAAACTAGTTCATAAAGTGTGCCTAAGTCAGTTGTCTTAACTCTTCTTAATTCATGAGTTGAAGTATATGTTAAAAGCACATCGTCAAAAACGCCTTGATAGTCTAAATCTTCAGGTATAACAATTTTAAGTTGTTTAGTGCATATTTTTTTGTCTCCAAAATTAATTATGCTCAAAATATACATAAATGCACACACCATAAGGGTAAACAATATAGCATATGGCAATAATCCAATACCACACGCAAGTCCTGCACCTGCTGCAAAAAGTATATAAGAAATATCTTTAGGATCCCCTGGTGCACTTCTAAATCTTATAATTGAAAATATACCCATTAGACTAAAAGCTCTTGCAAAATTACTTCCAACAAATAATATGATAATTGCAATAATAGCAGGAATCATAATTACTGTATGTGTAAAGTTTTGTGAATAACGACCTTTAGCATGTGTTTTTATATAGGTAAATGCAATTATAAGTCCTAATATAAATGAAACCATTAACGTACCTATTATCATAGGAATAGATATATCTCTTTCTAATCCTTCTGCTGTTGAATCTATTATATTACCTATATTTGCAACTATCGAACTGCCAAAGTGTATCTTTGGTGATATAACTGTGGTATATAAAACTGTTTCAAACACTCAACTCTTTCCCCCTCAGCAACTTTTTCAAGTCTCATTTTTTTGTACTCAGTACCGTATTTAGAAAAACTTGTTTTGTAAATCTTAAACTCACTAAGCATTTTAGATACCCATACAGGGATACTTTTTTCTGCTTTTACCTCCATTAAATACACATTATCATCTAAAAGTTTTTCACCATGGTCACCGAGTTCAAGCCTTAAATCTGTTCTTCTAGTCCTTATATTTGTGTCAAATGTTATTCTTAAATCTCTATTATCTATTCCAAAAAATGCCCTCCTATCATATGCAATATAAATCCTTGGTACAAGATTATATAATTTAAGAAAATAATCAATTTCATTTAAAACTTGTTTGTTCATATAATCTTTATATTCGGGTTTTTTAGAAGTATAAACAAAATTATATGCTTCCTTTAGCACCAATTTTGTTCTTCTTTTGTTAACTAAACCATTTACCTTTTTTTTGATTTCTAAATAAACCTTATCTTCTAGGCTAGGTATTCCATAACCTCTAAGTCTTAATTTTTCCTTATAACTAGGTTTTGATATTGACTTTCTAATAAGTTCATTATTCATTGTATCATAATATATATTGGATATAGTGTAGTATGGATGTTTCCTGTTATATTCATCAAGTTCCATGTACTTACTAAGTGCATGTTGAACATCTTCATATATTTCAGCACTTACTAGAAACTTTTTCTCATATCTATTAAAAACCTCTATTGCCATGGCTTTATATCACCCCCTTTATTTATTTTTTTAAAAAATAAATTGGATCTAACGATATACCATCTCCTTTCTCAAAACTTTAAACATTTAAACATCACAATATTAGAATACGCAGGCAATTAAAATTTAGATTCATTTTTTATAATTCTCTCTAAACTTGCCCTTATCTTATACTTCGAAAGAATTTTTTTTTTGGGTCAACAGGATACCTTTGCTATATGTCAAAAATCAATTCATTTATGTGGTAATAATGTGATTATATCTAAAATATATCTTTTTAAAATTGCACAATCTATGGAATTAATTCTTCCATCTAAATTTAAATCCGTTACCCCAAACTTGTCCTCTAATTTCAAATCTGAAATATCTAAAACATATCTTTGTAACAATACGTAATCTGCAGAATTTACTATTTTATCCCCATTTAAATCTCCCACAACCTGCTCATCTGTCGAAGTCTTTTTGAAAACAGCTCTTATATTCATATTGTTTTGAGGATTAATTGTTATTGTATCATTATAGATGTCATCATTAATTCCTTCCCATTTTTCAAACTTATAGCCTTCATTTGGAATTGCCTTGATGGTAACTGGAACCCCTTCAAAATATACTCCACTCCACTGAGCTGGGTTTTTAACTCCAGGAGTTTTTTCGTTTATATCTATTGAATTTATCCTAATAAAACCCTTATCAATTTCTGTGCTAAGGTTAATGGATGCACTTTGCAAAACTCCATTGTCTTTAAATCTATTAACTATATGATTTATAACATATGAAGGTCTTCTGTCAGCAAAATCCCTTAATACTCTAACTTCCTTATCCCAACCTTCAATTTTATTCCAGCGTCTGTTGTGTTCCTCTATTATATGAGCTATATCATCACTTTTTTGGTCAATCATCTCATTTACTCTTTCAGGAACAAAAGTAGTGTTTATATGGTCAGCAAAACGGTTTATAAAATTATTTCTAAAATCGTCATTTTCTAAAAGGGTTTTAAATAAAAATACCGACCAATCTGGAGCTGCTCCAAAACCTCTTCCCTCACTTGAAGCGTACAATAAAGTGTTATGATTTACCTGTCCACCATATGCAAGACCAAAACCAAAGTCAGTATCTTTTATAGCCCATCTCCATCTTCCATCCTGTCCTTTAGGGGCATTAGGGTTGTATTGGCCGTTATCGGTTTTGTATTTCCATAGAGCTTGATTATTTGCAGGCCAATCTGTATTTGCAAAATAAATATGGGTAATAAGATAATCAATATAACTATCTATATCTATTTTTGTATTAAGGTAACCATATGTACTCTTATCTTTAATATTATTTTGTCTAATGTAATTTACAATATTTCTGTAATCTTGTGCATCTTCTTCTGTACCTTCATCCACATCAATTACTTCTTCAATAGATCCTACAATACTCAAAAGTGCAACATTCTTTCTATCAAGATCATAGTGCCCTTGAAAATATCTGTCATCATAACGTTCTCTTACATTGTATATTCCCCAAAACTCGCCATTTAAAAATAATACCGTAGCTCTAAAGGCTTGAGTATCTACATTTAAGTGAGAAACCAAACCCTGCATAAGACCGTCCCTGAACATTGTGTATTGGGAATCATTTCCAGACATTCTTAGTAGCAGACGTTTAAACTTTTGTAAACTCTCCCCAGTGCCCTTGCCTTTTAAGCCCGGAAAGAAATTGTATTCAAACCATTTTTGTTCATCATATTCTTCTCTGGCATAAAGTCTAAAGGATTTTTGAGCATAATTTCGTGTATATCCACCATGTATTCTAATTCCAGCATTTTGGGAAAAAGCAAGGCTGCCATTTTCTTCAAAAAACTCAATGTGGACAGGTCTTTCCCATTCCTCTCCTCTGTTTTCATAATTTCCATTTACATATATGCCAATTTGATTGTCAAAAAGATTATCTCTATCAGTTACTACAGAAATCACAGGAAGTCTGTATCTTTGAATTCCATTAGGGTCAACAAAATATGATTGTGTAACTACACTACTCATTGCCCCTCCTTGATTTACCGCAACTGCTCTTACTACAGTTCCTTTGAAAAGCTGCCCTTTTGGCTCAATCCATCCTTGAAATCTATCACTTGAAATATTGCTTATCATTGATAAATCATTAGGTTCTTCTGTTTTATCCTGGATTTGTATACCACCTGAATATTCAAAAGTTCCTTCAGAACCTGGTGTAGGTACTGAACCATCTGTAGTATAATAAATCCTTGCATTTTGATCCTGTGTACTAAGATGTAACATAAAAGGCTGTGTATAAAAACCCCCTTGTTGTGAAAAAATTGGCCTTAAAACCTCCCCTGACTGCGCGACAACATTAAGCCCTGTTATTCCAGTTAACAGAACTATAAAGACTAGCAAACTACATATTTTTTTTTTCAAATTAAAAACCTCCTAAAATTAAAATTATATAAAACTAAAAATAGATTCTTAAAATCTGTTTTTAGTTAAAATCTTATTAATTTAAATATTTAAACTGGTTCCTAAGACTTTTAAATATAAAGATATCTAAAAAGATTACTTCAAAGCTGTTTTGTAGAATTTATAAAAAAAGATATTAAAACAATAATTTAGTATTAAAGTATAACTACAATAATTTTAATAATACCTGTTTACTATATTATACTCACATAATAATATTTATTTCAACACCTTAAAACACTCTGTATAAATCATCTTTTATGGTTTGTATAATTTTTTGAATTTAATTATTTGTTTTTTACAATTTTCTTAAAGGAAGTATAAATATCTTCAATGTTTTCTTCTGAAAGCTTAACTCCGGTCCATATTTCATATGCCTTAATTCCCTGATAAAAAAGCATACCCAAACCGTTTATTGTTTTACACCCTTTCTTTTTGGCATCTTTTAATAGTTTTGTCTCTGCAGGGGTGTATATTACATCATATACAATCTGATTGCCATTAAAATAATTCCCACTTATAGGAGTGCTGTTAACATCAGGCGTCATTCCAACAGATGTAGTATTTATAATTATATCACTTTCTTCAACAGCCATTTTAAATGTTTTATCTTCATAATTATAAACTTGGACTATTTCTTTCACATTCTCATTTACAGTTTCTGCAAGTTCTATAGCTTTTTCTTTAGTTCTATTTACAATGCTTATCTTTTCTGCTCCTTCAGAAGCAATTTTTACTGCTATAGGACGTGCTACCCCACCAGCTCCAATTAAAATAACTTTTTTCCCTTCAAAAGAAGTTTGAGCCTCCTCTTTAAATGAGGTTAAAAATCCTTCAGCATCTGTATTGTAACCATATAATTTTCCATCAATTCTTTTAACTGTATTTACAGCACCCATTAAAATAGCTTCTATGCTGTTTTCATCAATATATTTCATTATTTCTTTTTTATATGGAATGGTAACATTAAACCCTACAAAATCCAATGATTTTAGAGCCCTAACTACAATTGATAAATCCTCTTTTTCTACTTTTAATGGCACATATACAAGATCTAGACCTAAAAGTGAACTAAGAGTATTATGTAATATAGGCGAAATAGAGTGTTCAACGGGGTTTCCAATAATCCCCAGTAGTTTTGTTTGTCCTGTAACCCTCGTATCAATATTCATGTTGGCTATCCCTCTATTCTTCAAGTTCTTTTTCGTTAATTATTTAAGTTCTTTTTTGATTGCTTTTAGCATGTCTTGCTAGAACAAATTTTTCTGCTAATCTTTTCATTCTAACCAAAACAAATTCTTTAGTGGCTATGGGCTTTACCAATATAGTAAACATATTAAGCTTATTTCCACCGTATATATCGGTAAAAAGTTGGTCTCCAATAACAGCAGTTTCTTCTGCTTTAATGCCCATAAGTTTTATTGCTTTTAAAAAAGGCTTTCTGCTAGGTTTTGAAGCACGTGAAATTGCATCAAAACCTAACTTTTCATTAAATTTCAAAACCCTCTTTTGAGTAGCATTCGAAACTATACAAATTTTGAGTCCCATTTTTTTAACTTTATCCAGCCACTCTATAATATCGTCACCTGCTTCTTTTACATAATCAGGTACAAGAGTATTGTCTATATCAAGAATAAGTCCCTTTATATTATTTTCAATTAAATAATTTAAATCTATTTTTTTAACATCATCTGCTATTAAATCAGGATAAAATTTTTTAATCATTTTCTCCTCCAAAACTCTAAATTAAAAATTTTATATAAAACCATAATTATAGAATAACAGTACATAAAGATAATATCAATAAGATATGTCTTTTATTTTCCTCTTTTTAATGTTTTTTTTATCAATTATTTAAAGGTGCTGGATTTTTCAATAAAAAAGTTGCATAATAGATATATGCTATTTTCCTCAAAAAGCTTGTTTTTTATAAATCATTTATTTAAAATTAAGATATGCTTTAAAATAATAATTAATTCTCATCATAATAATTGTGTGAATTGAGTGAATTTATTAGATTTTTTAATTGAAAGGGGTTATTTTAAATGTCATTAAAAATAAGTATCGAAAAAACTCAAAATCCTAAGAAAAAACCAGATCCATCTAATTTAGGCTTTGGACAAATTTTTACAGACCATATGTTTATAATGGATTATACAGAAGGTAAAGGCTGGCACGATCCTAGAATTGTTCCCTATGGACCTATGGAATTTGATCCTTCAACAATGATCTTTCATTATGGTCAGGCAATTTTTGAAGGTCTTAAAGCATATAAAACAGATGAGGGAAAAGTACTTCTTTTCAGACCTAAAAAAAACATGGACAGAATAAATATTTCAAATGATAGGTTGTGTATACCTGAAATAGACACAGATTTTGCACTAGAAGCTCTCAAAACACTTATTAATATTGATAAGGATTGGATTCCTGAATCCGAGGGTACTTCCCTCTATATACGTCCATTTATCATTGCTACAGATCCATTCTTAGGCGTAAGGGCTTCATTAACTTACAAATTTATGATAATTCTTTCTCCAGTTGGTGCATATTATAAAGAAGGGATAAATCCTGTTAAAATCTATGTTGAAAACAACTATGTGCGTGCCGTTAAAGGAGGTATAGGTTATGCTAAGACTCCTGGAAACTATGCTTGTAGCTTAAAAGCTCAATTAGAAGCAAATAAAAAAGGCTATACACAGGTACTATGGCTAGATGGTGTGGAGAAAAAATACGTTGAAGAAGTTGGAACAATGAATGTATTTTTCAACATAGATAATGAAATAGTTACCCCCTCTCTAGAAGGCAGCATTTTAGCAGGTGTAACAAGAGATTCTACCATTGAACTATTAAAATCATGGGGTATAAAAGTAACAGAAAGAAAAATTACAATTGATGAATTATATGAAGCTCACTCAAAGGGTACTCTTATTGAAGCTTTTGGAACTGGTACTGCTGCTGTTATTTCCCCAATAGGAGAACTTAATTGGAATGATAACATTATAAAAATAAACAATGGAGAAATAGGTTCACTTTCTTCTAAAATATATGAAACAATAACAGGTATACAGTATGGAAAAGTTGAAGATAAATTTGGCTGGACTGTAGAAATAGATTAATATAGTTTTGGTTAGCAATAATAAATATAAATTTTAAAAGTAGTCCAATAATAAAACCTAATTGAAAACTGGGCATTTATTGTTGGATTACTTCCAAAAAAAACACAAATATGAAAGGAGAAATGTCTATGCCAGAAATTACCGTTCTTATTTTAATAATAGGTGCAGTAGTTGTTTTATTGTCCATTCTTTTAACTATTATTCCTGTAGGTCTTTGGATTTCTGCTATCGCTGCCAATGTAAAAGTAGGGATTTTTACACTTGTAGGAATGAGGCTTAGAAGAGTTGTTCCCTCAAGAATAGTAAATCCTCTAATTAAGGCAACAAAAGCAGGGTTAAATCTTACAATTAACAAGCTAGAAGCACACTACTTAGCAGGTGGAAATGTTGATAGAGTTGTAAACGCTCTCATCGCTTCTCAAAGAGCAAATATTCCACTTGAATTTGAAAGAGCTGCAGCCATTGACTTAGCAGGAAGAAATGTTCTTGAAGCTGTTCAAATGAGTGTTAATCCTAGAGTTATTGAAACCCCTATTGTTTCTGCAATTGCAAAAGACGGTATAGAGCTTAGTACCAAAGCAAAGGTTACAGTAAGGGCAAATATCAACAGATTAGTTGGTGGAGCTGGAGAGCAAACAATTATAGCACGTGTAGGTGAAGGTGTAGTTACCACCGTTGGTTCAGCTGAAAGCCATAAAGAAGTTTTAGAAAACCCTGATGCAATTTCTAAAACAGTATTGGAAAAAGGTCTTGATGCAGGTACAGCATTTGAAATACTTTCAATTGACATTGCTGACATTGATGTTGGTAGAAACGTAGGTGCCCAACTTCAAACAGACCAGGCAGAAGCTGATAAACGTATAGCACAGGCAAAAGCCGAAGAGAGAAGGGCTATGGCAGTAGCTACTGAACAGGAAATGAAAGCTAGAGTCCAGGAAATGAGAGCTAAAGTTGTAGAAGCTGAGTCAGAAGTTCCAAAAGCTATGGCTGCAGCTTTGCGTGAAGGTAAAATTGGGGTTATGGATTATTACAATATGCAAAACATAATGTCAGATACCCAAATGAGACTAAGTCTATCTAAAGCGACACAAAACGATAATGAACAACAGCCTGATAAAAAATAGTTTTTATAATTTAAGGAGTTGTAACTTATGAGCAATTTCGGTTTTGATCTTTTTGAAGGTTTTTTTGATTTCATTGAAGATGCAATAAATGAAGCTAAAAAAAATACCAATAAAAATGTACCTTCACAAAGCACCAGTGAACCAATGTTAAGTACTCAAAGGCCAGCTGAAGGCACTGTAAAAAGAATTAAAGGGCTTCCTCCTACAAAGAAGCCCATTAATAAGGTAAAACCTTCTACTAGTAAAACTAATGATGCTGTAAAAGAAACTAAAGCAATTCCAAAATCAGAAGAGCCTATGCCTTTGCCAAAGCAAAGGGGAAATGTTTTTCCTGATTTTTCTAATCTTTCTGAAAGAGATATCATAAACGGATTTGTCTTTTCTGAAATACTTGGAAAACCTAAAGCCTTAAGAAGATACAAGTAAAGCTTATATAAAAATGAGCCGGGATTTTGCAATCTCGGCTCATTTTTATATAAGCAATTCCAGCTTTGATAAACAATTTCATCATTAATAATTTTCCATAAAAACCTCAAAATGTGCTTGTGGGTGAACGCATGCAGGACATAATTCAGGAGCTGTATCTCCTTCATGAGTGTATCCGCAATTGCGGCATCTCCATACGATTTTTTCGTCTTTTTTAAACACTTTACCTTCTT
>DUVG01000110.1 GCA_012841175.1 Clostridium sp. | reverse complement strand
CTACTAAATAATTTTCATAGCTAAATATTACTAAAATTTCAACGTTCAATATAAAATAATTTTTTATAAATAAAACTATATCATTTATTAAAGTTTAATTCTAGACGTTAATTTCTTGACGCTTACAAAATTCCTCCTTAGCTTTTATTGTTTGTAATTCTTGCCAAGAAGGAATTTAATTATTCATTCATACACAAAATTTGTTACATTCTCTAGAATTCAATAAGGTAATATACTTTTACAAGACTCTCTTTTTATTATTTTTGCATTAATTATTTTTTCTACAGGTTCTAAATAACCCTTTTCAACTGATTGTATAAGTAATGTTGTAGCAGCCTTTGCGATTTCAGACAAAGATACGTTGACAGTAGTAAGTGGGGGAGACATATATTCTGATATTTTAATATTATCAAAACCAACTATTGAGATGTCCTGGGGAATTTTTAAATTTGATTCTCTAATAGCTTTATATGCTCCTATTGCCATAGTATCGTTGCACACAAACACTGCTGTTGGATGTTTAGGAGATTGCAAGATATTTTTCATAGCTTGGTATCCACTAGGTTCTGTGAAATCACCATATCCAATAAAATTGTCTGGTAAATTTATATTGTGGTCTTTTAAAGCTTGCTTAAAACCTTCAAATCTAGTTTTACCTGATAATTTTTCTAAATCTCCTGTCACTATACCAATATCTCTGTGTCCAAGTTCAATAAAATACTTTGCAATATCATAAGCTGTTTTATAATTATTTGTATTTACATATATAGCCTTGTTATCATTAAAGTCATCTATTTCAATATCCACTGCAGCTAAAATAAATTCTTTTTTCATTAGCTTAAGTATTTTTTTATAATCTTCTTTTCCGCTGCCAATAACTATTCCTGCATCAATTCTTTTTTCGTAAAAAGCACTTTGTATCTTCCATAATTCACTAGAAGAGAAGATGGTGGATACCAAAACATAATAGTGCATTTTATTAGCTTGATCAATAAATGCATTGGTAAATGGTGCGAAAAAAGTATTGTCATACAATAGAGCTTCATCATTTTGTATAACGTGGTGTGGTTCTTCATGATCCTTAATATCAACTATAAAAATCCCTAATGTAGAGTTTTTACTGCCTGCTAATCTTCTAGCTGAAGCATTTGGATAATAATTATATTCTTTTATTGCTTTTAAAACTTTTTCTCTTGTTGCAGCAGGTATATCAGGATAATTGTTAATTACACGAGAGACTGTACTTCTAGATACCCCAACTATTTTTGCAATTTCTTCACTTGTCATAAATCAACCATTCCTTTTGTAACGGATTTAATTTAAATCTAGATTAAATATGTGTTTTTTATTTATAGTATATCATATAATTTGCTTTATCACTAGGATAGAGTTTAATAAGTTTGTGTCAAGTAAAAGTTGGCAATGATCTCTTCATCCTGTTATTTTATTGGTTTACTTGCTTTGAAGGTCAATGTGAAATCCTCATACTTTTAATTTAGCGAACTTCTTTCTGGAAAGTTTGGCT